>NZ_JBFUHV010000159.1:0-20220 GCF_056402215.1 Rhodococcus sp. P4_B6
CGGGGTCTGCAACTCGACCCCGTGAAGTCGGAGTCGCTAGTAATCGCAGATCAGCAACGCTGCGGTGAATACGTTCCCGGGCCTTGTACACACCGCCCGTCACGTCATGAAAGTCGGTAACACCCGAAGCCGGTGGCCTAACCCCTTGTGGGAGGGAGCCGTCGAAGGTGGGATCGGCGATTGGGACGAAGTCGTAACAAGGTAGCCGTACCGGAAGGTGCGGCTGGATCACCTCCTTTCTAAGGAGCACATCTCCAGTAGGGGATCAACACAGGTTGATTTCTCCTCTGGCAGAGACTGTTTCGTTCCCACATGTGGAACGGCAGACGCTCATGGGTGGAACACTGACACATTTTCCCGCGTATCGGTCGATCTGATGATCGGCCGGCGGGTGATATATCGATGCACTGTTGGGTCCTGAGAGAACACGCAAGTGTTTTTTTCCAGGTAAGAACGACAAGCGATCATGGTGGTCATACCGGCCGGGTTTTTCCGGTGTTCGGTGGCGACAAGAACATGGTTGGTTGTGTGTTGTTTGAGAACTGCACAGTGGACGCGAGCATCTTTGTTGTAAGTAATGAAGAGCGTACGGTGGATGCCTTGGCACCAGGAGCCGATGAAGGACGTAGGAGGCTGCGATAAGCCTCGGGGAGCTGTCAACCGAGCTGAGATCCGAGGATGTCCGAATGGGGAAACCCAGCACGAGTGATGTCGTGTTACCCGCACCTGAATATATAGGGTGTGTGGAGGGAACGTGGGGAAGTGAAACATCTCAGTACCCACAGGAAGAGAAAACAATAGTGATTCCGTGAGTAGTGGCGAGCGAAAGCGGAAGAGGCTAAACCATGGATGTGTGATAGCCGGCAGGTGTTGCATTCGTGGGGTTGTGGGGTTCATCTTGTCAATGCTGCCGTGTTGGCCGACAGTAAGAAATCATTGTGTTAGTGGAAGTGGTCTGGAACGGCCTGTCGTAGAGGGTGAGAGTCCCGTACACGAAAACATGATGACTGTCGTGATGGAAACCCAAGTAGCACCGGGCCCGTGAAATCTGGTGTGAATCTGTCGGGACCACCCGATAAGCCTGAATACTCCCTGGTGACCGATAGCGGACTAGTACCGTGAGGGAAAGGTGAAAAGTACCCCGGGAGGGGAGTGAAATAGTACCTGAAACCGTGCGCTTACAATCCGTCAAAGCCTTCGAGTGACTTGTCACTGGGGGTGATGGCGTGCCTTTTGAAGAATGAGCCTGCGAGTTAGTGGCATGTCGCGAGGTTAACCCGTGTGGGGTAGCCGTAGCGAAAGCGAGTCCGAATAGGGCGTTTTAGTGGCATGTTCTAGACCCGAAGCGGAGTGATCTACCCATGGCCAGGTTGAAGCGACGGTAAGACGTCGTGGAGGACCGAACCCACTTAGGTTGAAAACTGAGGGGATGAGCTGTGGGTAGGGGTGAAAGGCCAATCAAACTCCGTGATAGCTGGTTCTCCCCGAAATGCATTTAGGTGCAGCGTCGCGTGTTTCTCACCGGAGGTAGAGCTACTGGATGGTCTAGGGGGCCCACAAGCTTACCGAAATCAGCCAAACTCCGAATGCCGGTGAGTGAGAGCGCGGCAGTGAGACTGCGGGCGATAAGGTTCGTAGTCGAGAGGGAAACAGCCCAGATCGCCAGCTAAGGTCCCTAAGCGTGTACTAAGTGGAAAAGGATGTGGGGTCGCGAAGACAACCAGGAGGTTGGCTTAGAAGCAGCCACCCTTGAAAGAGTGCGTAATAGCTCACTGGTCAAGTGATCCTGCGCCGACAATGTAGCGGGGCTCAAGTACACCACCGAAGCTGCGGCATTCACACAATGCACCCCTGCGATTCTGCGGAGTCGTGGGCAGTGGTGTGGATGGGTAGGGGAGCGTCGTGTGGCCATGGAAGCGGCGGGGTGACCCAGCCGTGGAGGCCACACGAGTGAGAATGCAGGCATGAGTAGCGAAAGACGAGTGAGAAACTCGTCCGCCGAATGACCAAGGGTTCCTGGGCCAGGTTAATCCGCCCAGGGTGAGTCGGGACCTAAGACGAGGCCGACAGGCGTAGCCGATGGACAACGGGTTGATATTCCCGTACCCGTGTGAACGCGCCCCTGGTGAATCAGTGATACTAACCATCCTGAAGCGTCCTTACGTCCCTTCGGGGGCCCTGGATGTGGATGCATGGGACCTGATCTGGTAGTAGCCAAGCGATGGGGTGACGCAGGAAGGTAGCTGAGCCAGTCAGTGGTAATACTGGTGTAAGCCTGTAGGGCGAATGGTAGGCAAATCCGCCATTCACACAGCCTGAGAGGTGACGCATAGCCGAATGAGGCGAATTCAGTGATCCTATGCTGCCGAGAAAAGCCTCTAGCGAGCTTTCACACGGCCCGTACCCCAAACCGACACAGGTGGTCAGGTAGAGAATACTAAGGCGATCGAGATAACTATGGTTAAGGAACTCGGCAAAATGCCCCCGTAACTTCGGGAGAAGGGGGGCCTCGTCCGGTGATCACTCTTGCAGTGTGAGCTGGGTGGGGCCGCAGAGACCAGTGAGAAGCGACTGTTTACTAAAAACACAGGTCCGTGCGAAGTCGTAAGACGATGTATACGGACTGACGCCTGCCCGGTGCTGGAAGGTTAAGAGGACCGGTTAGCCACTTCGGTGGCGAAGCTGAGAATTTAAGCCCCAGTAAACGGCGGTGGTAACTATAACCATCCTAAGGTAGCGAAATTCCTTGTCGGGTAAGTTCCGACCTGCACGAATGGCGTAACGACTTCTCAGCTGTCTCAACCATAGACTCGGCGAAATTGCATTACGAGTAAAGATGCTCGTTACGCGCGGCAGGACGAAAAGACCCCGGGACCTTCACTACAGCTTGGTATTGGTGTTCGGTTCGGTTTGTGTAGGATAGGTGGGAGACTGTGAAGCGCTCACGCCAGTGAGTGTGGAGTCGTTGTTGAAATACCACTCTGATCGTATTGGACCTCTAACCTCGGACCATGATCTGGTTCAGGGACAGTGCCTGGTGGGTAGTTTAACTGGGGCGGTTGCCTCCCAAAATGTAACGGAGGCGCCCAAAGGTTCCCTCAGCCTGGTTGGCAATCAGGTGTCGAGTGCAAGTGCACAAGGGAGCTTGACTGTGAGACTGACAGGTCGAGCAGGGACGAAAGTCGGGACTAGTGATCCGGCACCGGCAAGTGGAAGCGGTGTCGCTCAACGGATAAAAGGTACCCCGGGGATAACAGGCTGATCTTCCCCAAGAGTCCATATCGACGGGATGGTTTGGCACCTCGATGTCGGCTCGTCGCATCCTGGGGCTGGAGTAGGTCCCAAGGGTTGGGCTGTTCGCCCATTAAAGCGGCACGCGAGCTGGGTTTAGAACGTCGTGAGACAGTTCGGTCTCTATCCGCCGCGCGCGTTAGAAACTTGAGGAAGGCTGTCCCTAGTACGAGAGGACCGGGACGGACGAACCTCTGGTGTGCCAGTTGTTCCACCAGGAGCACCGCTGGTTAGCTACGTTCGGAAGGGATAACCGCTGAAAGCATCTAAGCGGGAAGCCTGTTCCAAGATGAGGTTTCTCACCCCCTCGAGGGGGTAAGGCCCCCGGCAGACCACCGGGTTGATAGGCCAGAACTGGAAGTCCGGTAACGGATGCAGGTGACTGGTACTAATAGGCCGAGGACTTACCACAAAGAAGCTACGCGTCCACTGTGCAGTATCTGAAACAACACACGTTTCGGAACTGAAGAAGAAGAACCACCACCATCGGTCCAACGATGTGTGGTTGTGTCTTCGCTGATGTTCCGTGTGACAGTTTCATAGAGTTACGGCGGCCATAGCGGAGGGGAAACGCCCGGTCCCATTCCGAACCCGGAAGCTAAGCCCTCCAGCGCCGATGGTACTGCACCCGACAGGGTGTGGGAGAGTAGGACACCGCCGAACATCCGTTACCGAAAGCCCCCCAACCWTGTTGGGGGGCTTTCGGCATTTCACAACACTTTTGGCCGACGGCAAAGCGAAAACCGTTGCGGCACGTTCTCTGTCGACCGTGACTGGCGTCCGTCAGTAGTTGCCGCAGGTCTCGGCGATCGTCAGTGCCTTCGCGCGCCACTCGACAGCCGGTCCCTCGGTTGGAACGGTCTCCAGCCGGCTCTTCAGCTGCGGGTGCGAATCGAGGACGGCCTGACGATCGGCAGGGGACTTCGAGAAGAAGTCCGCCAGCTGAGCCTTGCGCTCGGGTGCCTGATCCAGGCGCGCGGCGAGCTGCGGGGTCACGTCGTGCATCGCCGCATCGATCTGGGCGAAGCTGCAGGTGCTATTCACGAGGCGGGCGGAGTCGGTGTCGGCCGGATCCGCGGAGGCGATCCCCGGTACCAGCGCGGCGGCGGCGAGGGCGCCGGCCGCTGCGATGCCGAGGCGCAGACGTGCTCGTGAAACGTTCATGACAAGTCCTCCAGTGTCGGTGGGTATGCCGGGGACACGTTAGGGGTACGAGTTGTGATTCCTCTGAGGACCGTCTGAGAATTGGGGCCCGCGGTCACGTCGGGTCGGGCGGAATCATGGACACCACCGGGCCCGTCGCGCGTCCGCGGTCGTCCAGGATGTGACCGAGGTGTTTGCCGATCTGCATGACCACCGATCGGTCCGCCACTCGCGACCCGGGCAGGAGCTTCTCCAGGAGCAGTTCGAACCGGTGAACGTCGTTGAGGGTGCGCAACCAGACTGCCATGATCAGGTTGTATTCGCTGGCCACGAGCACCGCCAACCGCACTTCCTCGATCTTGCCCAGCGAGGTCCTCAGTCGCTCGACGAGGGGCGCGGGAACCTGCATGAAGTACCAGGCATAGATCGGCCACTCCGAGTAGGTCCGGGCGACATCGGTGCGCAGTCGGAGAGAGCCGTCCCGCCGCATCGTCGCGATCGCGTCGGTGATGCGCTGATTGCTGACGCCTGCGCGTTCCGCGATCGCCGTGGTCGGTGCGCGGCCGTCGATTCCCAGTTCGTGATGGATCAGGCGCTTGAGGCCGGGTGCGACCGTCCGCGCTGCGCGGGGACGCGGCGGTCGGGCTGCGGGAACCTTGGCGACCTGCTCCGCCGACAGCGTCCGGAGCCGCCAGTTCCCGGCCTCGAAGAGCACCTCCGTGATGAGGTGCGTCCGGGCTCGCCGGATCGCCGGATACTCCCCGAGGCGGTGGAGCAGGAATCGTGACGTGTCCACCGAATCCTCTGCCATCAGGGTGAGCAGCAGGTCGCGTCCGCCCGCCGTGAAATCGATACTCGCGACCATCGGATCTTCGGAGATGGCCTCCGCAGTGGAGACGGATTGTCCGGGTGCGCATTCGATTTCGATCAGCGCGCCGCGCCCGGGCGTCCCGGGGTCGTATCCGGTGATCCAGATCAGGCCGGCGTTGAGGAGCCGCTGATAGCGCCTCGACAACGTCACGGGGTCGACGGCCAATGCGGGCGCGAGCGCCTTCCACGATGCCCGTGGCTCGATTTGCAGTGCATGGATGAGTGCGAAGTCGACGTCATCTGGCTCGTAATCCTGCATGGTTTGCCCTTCGATGCCGATAATGCTGCAAATTTACACGACGGAATTCACGCGGCGGCACTCTTCCATGAGTCACTTTCCACTCGTCCTCTTGGAGTCGACATGAGTTCTTCGCCCMACATCCGGGGAGGCGACGCTGCCACCGCAGCGGTCGGGTTCCTCGTGGTCATGGAGTTCGCGAGCGGGTTGCTGCAGGGGTGGTTCTCCCCGCTGCTGCCCGCCATCGGCGAACGCTTCGACGCGTCGTCCGCCGCATTGAACTGGGTGAGCGCCATGTACCTGCTGGGAACGGCCGCCTGCGTGCCGCTGATCGCCAAACTGGGGGACCTCTTCGGGCACAAACGCCTTCTCGTTCTCGCCACCGCTTCCGTCGCGTTCGGTTCGTACCTCGTCGCGTTCGCGCCGTCCTACGAACTGCTGCTCGTCGGCCGGGCGCTGCAAGCACCGCTCGCGGCGTTCCTGCCGCTCGAATTCGCGATCGTGCGGGACCGAAACGCGGCCACGGCCGGCCGGAGCATCGGCCGGCTCGTCGGGTCACTGACGCTGGGCGCCGCCGTCGGCGGCCTGCTCTCGGGATTCCTCCTCGACTCCGTCGTCGACAATGTCGGGCTGGTCCTGCTCGTCCCCGCCGTGCTCATGACGATCTGCCTGCCCGTCGTGTACTTCCTCGTCCCGGAGACGACGGTACGTAAGGAAGGAACAGTCGACTGGGCCGGTGCGGTCCTGCTCACGGTCGGACTGCTCGGCGTGCTCGGCGGTGTGTCCAACGCGAGCACCTGGGGTTGGACGAGCGCGCTGACGTGGTCGGCCATCGGCGTCGGGGCCGCGGTTCTCGTCGTGTGGGTGTTCGTGGAACGACGCGTCCAGCACCCCCTCGTGGACCTCGACGTCATCGGACGAGGGATGCGGGTACCGATGCTGATGGCGTTGCTGTTCGGCGCCCAGTTGTTCGGTGTCCAGACCCCCTGCGCCCTCTTCCTCCGTGCCGTGCCGGAGACGAACGGCTACGGGATGGGTGTCACCGCGTCCGTGACCGGACTGATCCTGGCGCTGTTCGCGCTCGCGATGTTCGTCGGCGCGTCCGTCAGCGACCGGCTCGCCCGATCCGCCCTCACCGTCCCCGGATCCCTCGCGCTCGGTGCGCTGCTCTCGGCGGCGGCCTACGGACTGATGATCGTCGTCCCGGGGAGCGCCCCACTGTTCGCCCTGTGGCTCGTCGTCGCGGGCCTCGGCGGCGGAGTGGTGGTCGGGGTGCTGCCCACCGTCATCGTGCAGCAGGCGCCGCCGGATTCGGTCGGCATCGCGTCCGGCCTCTACAACACGTCCCGCACCGCGGCGGGCGCCGTGTCCGGCGCCGTGTTCGCGCTCGTGATGTCGTCGATGGTCACCCCGGCACTCACCGCCGGCGGCAAGCAGATCCCCTCCGCGAGCGCCTATCACGTGGTCTGGGCAGTCTGCGCGGCACTGTGCGTCGTCACGGCCATCCTGGCGCGCAAACTCCGGTCTTCCGCGACGACCACCGAGAACGACAAGCCCACCCTCGCCGACGGCGAGCAAGTACACGCCTGACAACCCGTGACACCGAACGAAAGGACATCGAAGTGTCTGTCGATCCACAACTCCTCGGCACCATCGACGAGCTCGGCCCGCAGTACGCCGCGTTGAGCGATGCCATCTGGGACAACCCCGAATTGCGTTGGGAAGAGCACGCGTCCGTCGATGCGCAGATCGCTGCTGCCGAGGCGGAGGGCTTCACCGTCACCCGGTCGGTGGCGGGAATCCCGACCGCATTCAGCGCGGAAGCGGGCAGCGGTCAACCGGTGATCGCCATCGTCGGTGAGTACGACGCCCTCGCCGGGCTGAGCCAGAAGTCGGGAAGTGCTGTGCCGGAGCCGGAACCCGGCAACGAGTCCGGCAACGGACAAGGCTGCGGCCACCACCTGCTCGGCGGCGGCTCCCTCCTCGCCGCGACCGCGGTCAAACGCTACCTCGACGCGAACGGCCTGCCCGGAACCGTCCGCTACTACGGCTGTCCCGCGGAGGAAGCAGCCGCCGGAAAGACGTTCATGGTCAAGGAAGGTGCCTTCGACGACGTCGATGCCGCCGTGTCCTGGCATCCCGGCGACACCACCACCGTGCAACGGATCCGGACGCTCGCGTATGTCCAGGCGTACGTCCGGTTCACCGGCATCGCCGCGCACGCCGGAGTGTCTCCTGAACGTGGCCGCAGCGCACTCGACGCACTCGAACTGATGAACGTGGGCACGAACTTCCTCCGTGAGCACATGCCCTCGGACTGCCGGATCCACTACGCGATCCTCGACACCGGAGGCCGCTCGCCGAATGTCGTGCAGGCGTCCGCCGAGGCCTACTACCTGGTGCGCTCGCCCGACGTGGCCGGCATGCGCGAGCTGTTCGCCCGCGTGACGAAGATCGCCGAAGGCGCCGCCCTGATGACGGAGACGACGGTCGAGATCGAGGTCGACGGCGGCTGCTCGGACATCCTGCCCAACGTCGTCCTCGAGGATTCGATGCAGGAGCGGCTCCGCGAGCTCGGGCCGGTGCCCTTCGACGTCACCGATCTCGCGACCGCGGAGGCGTTCATTACCAAGACGGCTTCGGGACGCACGGCGAGCACGCTCGGCGGTGAATTCGATGGCGACGGAGGCGCTCTGCACACCGGGATCGTCACGTTCGACGCGCGCTCGCTGCGCCCGACGATGACCGGATCCAGCGACCTCGGCGACGTCAGCTGGGTGACGCCGCTCGTGCAGTGCGCCACCGCGTGCGTCGGTGTCGGCACGGCCGCCCACTCGTGGCAGATGGTCGCGCAGGGCAAGCTGCCCGCCGCGCACAAGGGGATGATCCACGCCGCGAAGATCATGGCCTCGACCGCCGTGGACCTCCTGACGGACGCCGAACTGCTGGCGTCGGCGCGCAAGGAATTCAGCACCCGCACGACGCAAACTCACTACGACTCACCGCTTCCCGACGGGATCGTCGCGCCGCCTCTGCGCGACGCCGTCGCCGTCGCGCAGTGACCGTCATTCATACCCACCAGGAAGGCACCCGCTCATGACTCTCGCCACCTCCGCACGCGACACCACCGATGCGCGCACGGGCGCGCTGAAGGACGCTGCGGCGCAGATCATCCGGAACAACGAGCAGAAACTGCTCGAGCTCAGCCATCGTATTCACGACACCCCCGAGATCGCGTTCGAGGAGCACCGCGCGGCCGCGCTCGTCGGGGACACGCTCCGGAACGCCGGCTTCGATACCACCGTCGGCGTCTACGGACTCGACACGGCCGTCGAGGCGACCTACGGAAGCGGCGACCTCACCGTCGCGATCTGCGCCGAGTACGACGCACTGCCCGAGGTCGGACACGCATGCGGGCACAACATGATCGCGGCCGCCGGGGTCGGCACCGCACTCGCGCTCGCGGCCGTCGCCGACGAGGCCGGACTCCGGATCAAACTGCTGGGCACACCCGCCGAGGAGCACGGCGGCGGCAAGATTCCCATGCTCGAAGCCGGCGCGTGGGAGGACGCGGCGCTGTCGCTGATGGTCCACGGCACGTCGGGCACGGACATGCCCTGCGCCTCACTGTGGATGCAGGCGGTCGACCGGTTCGAGGTCACGTTCACCGGCCGCGCCGCACACGCCGCCGGCGCACCCGAGCACGGGATCAACGCCGGAGCCGCCGCGACGATCGCGCTGAACGCCATCGGGCTGGTCCGCCAGCAGTTCCGGGCGAAGACCCGCGTCAACGCGTTCGTCTCGCACGGCGGCGACGTCACCAACATCATCCCGGCCCGGACGGTCGTGCAGGTAGAGGTGCGGGCACCGGAGATCGACGAGTGGCGCGAGGTGAAGGCACGCGTGCTCGCCTGCTTCGAAGCGGGTGYGATTGCGACCGGATGCGAGTGGACTTACGAGGCGACGGAACCGCCGTACGCGCCGATGGTGCAGAATCCGGTGCTCGCGGACATCTGGGACCGGAACCTGCAGGCCACCGGCCGCGAACTGACGTCGGCCGCACTGGGCGGCGGGTCCAGCGACATGGGCAACGTGTCCCAGGTCGTGCCGTCCATCCACCCCGGGATCGCCGTCCTCGGGAGCACCGCGATCCCGCACAACGCCGACTTCGCGGACGCCGCGGCGACTCCTGCCGCGGACACGGCGATCATCGACGGTGCGACGGCGCTGGCATGGACGGTCCTCGACGTCGCACTGGACGCCGGGGTCCGCGGTGAGCTGCTCCGGCTGCAGGCGGAACGCCCGGAGGGATTCACCCGGACCGCGAACTGGGCATGAGCGCGTACGTCTCCCTGACGGAACTGTTCTCCCTCGGGATCGGGCCCAGCAGCTCCCACACCGTCGGCCCGATGCGGGCGGCGGCGGACTTCGTCGACGAACTGCACGCGGCCGGTCGGCTCGACCGGGTCGAGAAGGTGGAGTGCATTCTCTACGGGGCGCTGGCGGCGACCGGCATCGGCCACGGAACCCCCGATGCGGTCGTCGCCGGGCTCGCCGGGGCCCGGCCGGAGACGTGCGATCCCGACGACGTCCGGGGCGCGTGGCGAAGGCTCGGCGACGGCGCCCCCGTGGCCCTCGGCGGGACGCGTCCGGTGATCGTGCGCGAACGGGACGTGGTGTTCGCGCCGCTCACCCGGATGCCGGTGCACACCAACGCATTGCGGCTGCGAGCCGTCGACGGCGCCGGATCCGCCGTCGCCGACCGGGTGTACTACTCGGTCGGCGGCGGGTTCGTCGTTCCGGAGAATGCGCGACCGCCCGCAGTCGACGACCGGCCCGCCGTGCCGTTCCCCTTCACGACCGCCGGTGAGCTGCTCGAGATCTGCGCCGAGACCGGGAACAGCATCGCCGAGGTCGCGGACGCGAACGAGGCAGTACTGATCGGGGCCGACCGCGTGCCGGAAGCGGTCGGCCGCATCTGGTCGGCGATGGTGTCGTGCATCGAGTCCGGCGTCGCCACCGAGGGCAGGCTGCCCGGCGGACTGGACGTGGTGCGCCGGGCACCGGGTCTGTACCGGCGACTGGTGTCCACCGGCGCGTCCCACGATGCGATCGACTGGCTGCAGACGTACGCGATGGCCGTCAACGAGGAGAACGCCGCCGGTGGTCGCGTCGTCACGGCACCGACGAACGGGGCAGCGGGGATCGTCCCGGCCGTCGGGAGGTACTACGAGCAGTTCCTCGCCGGCGGCGCCGTGGACATGCGGACGTTCCTGCTCACCGCCACGGCGATCGGATCGCTGGTGAAGGCGAACGCGTCGATCTCGGGCGCGGAGGCAGGCTGCCAGGGTGAGGTCGGGTCGGCGTGCGCGATGGCGGCCGGGGCGCTGTGCGCGGTGCTCGGCGGAACGCCGGCGCAGGTCGAGTACGCCGCCGAGATCGCGATGGAACACCACCTCGGTCTCACCTGCGACCCGGTCGGAGGTCTCGTGCAGATCCCCTGCATCGAGCGGAACGGGATCGCGGCGGTGACCGCTCTGAGCGCGGCCCGGATGGCGCTCAACCGCGACGGCAGCCACGTCGTCTCCCTCGACACCGTCATCGAGACGATGCGGCAGACCGGCCTCGACATGTCCGACAAGTACAAGGAGACGTCGACGGGCGGTCTCGCGCTCAACGTTGTGATGTGTTGAAACGGGCATATCAGTTGAAACGGGCATATCGGGAGTGGTGGCTGAGCCTAGACTCCGAAGATGGAACGCAGTGCGAAGGCTGCACGCGAGCAGCGCACCGATCAGCGGTCGACGTTCGACAAGTTCGTCGAGCAGATCGAACTCCGGGTCAGCCAGGCGCCGTTCTTCGGGATCTGCGCCGGCGTCGTGGTCCTGTGGGTGGTCAGCATTCCGCTGTGGAAGGACCTCCACGAGTGGCAGATCGCCATCCACACCGTCGGCGCCGTGTTCACGCTGCTGCTGGTGGTGCTGCTCGAGAACGCGAGCAGGCGTTCGTCGGAGGCGCTGCAGGAGAAACTCAACGTCATCGCCGAGGCCCTTGCCGACCTGCTCGACTCCTCCGCCCAGGACGATCCCGAACTGAAGAAGGCGGAGGTGAAGCTGCGGGAGGCGGTCGGGCTCGAGGAGCGGCACTGATCCATGCGCCCCTGTGACACAGCGCACCGAACAGGTAAGTTATGTGTAACCGCGAAAACTACTAACCAGTAGGGGTACGAAATGCCTGTTCCGACCGCCGCCACGTTCGCGCGGCTCGCCGACCTCATCGCCATCCCGGACGCCGCAGATCGCCCGACGCGGTCCGTCGTCGAGGCGTTCACGGGCAAGGAACTGGCCACCGTCCCTGTCGGCACGGCCCAGGACGCCGAGGACGCGATCGCACGTGCGCGGGTGGCACAGAAGGACTGGGCCACGCGTCCCGTCACGGAACGCGCCGCGATCTTCCACCGCTACCGCGACCTGGTGCTCGCGAACCGCGACGCCCTGATGGACATGGCGCAGGCCGAGACGGGCAAGTCCCGCGCCGCCGCGCAGGAGGAGGTCCTCGACATCTCGATGACCGCCCGCCACTATGCGCGCGTCGCCCCCAAGCTGCTGCGTCCCCGCCGCATCTCCGGCATGCTGCCCGGCCTCACCAAGACGGTCGTGCGGTACCAGCCGAAGGGCGTCGTCGGCGTCATCTCGCCGTGGAACTACCCCATGACCCTCGCGGTGTCGGACGCCGTCGCCGCGCTCCTCGCCGGCAACGCCGTCGTCCTCAAGCCCGACAGCCAGACCCCGTACTGCGCCCTGGCCTGCGTCGACCTGCTGTACCAGGCCGGGCTGCCGCGCGACCTGTTCGCCGTCGTTCCCGGACCGGGCTCGGTGGTCGGCACCGCCCTCGTCGAGAACACCGAGTACCTGATGTTCACCGGGTCCTCGGCGACGGGTCAGCTCCTCGCCGAGCAGGCCGGTCGCCGCCTCATCGGCTTCTCCGCCGAACTCGGCGGCAAGAACCCGATGATCGTCACCGCGGGCGCCAACCTCCGTGAGGTCACCGACGCCGCCGTGCGTGCCTGCTACTCCAACTCCGGGCAGCTGTGCATCTCCATCGAGCGCATCTACGTCGAGGAGTCCATCGCACCCGAATTCACCCGGATGTTCGGCGAACGCGTCCGCAACATGAAGCTCGGCGCCGGCTACGACTTCGGCATCGAAATGGGCAGCCTCGTGTCCGAGGACCAGGTCAAGGCCGTGTCCAGCCACGTCGACGACGCCGTCGTCAAGGGCGCCACCGTGGTGGCGGGCGGCAAGGCACGCCCCGACCTCGGACCCCTGTTCTACGAGCCGACGGTCCTGACCGGTGTTCCCGAGGACGCCGAGTGCTACCGCGACGAGACGTTCGGACCGCTGGTTTCGATCTACCCCGTCGCCGACGTCGACGAAGCGGTCGAACGCGCCAACGACACCGAGTACGGCCTGAACGCGAGCGTGTGGGCGGGAACCAAGGCGGAGGGCGAGGCCATCGCCGCACGGATCCACGCCGGAACCGTCAACGTCGACGAGGGTTACGCGCCGGCGTGGGGCAGCACCGGAGCGCCGATGGGCGGCATGGGGGTGTCCGGCGTCGGGCGCCGCCACGGCGAGGACGGGCTCCTCAAGTACACCGAGCCGCAGACCATCGCCACCACCCGCGTCCTCAACCTCGGTGGCCCGCGGGGACTGTCGCCGAAGGTGTGGGCCAAGATCATGCCGCCCTTCGTGAAGGCGCTGCAGTGGATTCCGGGCCGCTAGACGTGGACAGCGCGAAAATCCTGATCGACGTTCCGCCCACCCAAGTGTGGGGTGTGGTGACCGACGTCGAGGGCATGGGCCGGTTCAGTCCCGAGAACACCGGCGCGCGCTGGACATCGGGCACACCGGCGACGGTGGGATCGCGGTTCGTCGGCGCCAACCGGCACGGACCGGTGCGCTGGAAGACGCACTGCACCGTCGTGGATGTCGTTCCGGACCAGAGGTTCTCGTTCGAGGCGGACGAACCGAAGGCCCGCTGGACGTACCACCTCGAACCCTCCGGCTCCGGCACTCTCGTTACCGAGACCCGGGAGATCTACGCGACGCCCGTATGGTGGGTGCGACTGGTGCAGAAATCGAAGGTGCTGGGCAGCAACCGCGACCGGCTGATGCAGGACGGGATGCGGCAGACTCTCGAGCGTATGAAAGTCGCCCTCGAGAGCTGATCTTCCACCCTGGGGTGCGGATTCGTCACCCTAGGGTGCCTGTCGCAAGTTTCCGAAGGACCCGAGACTGAACGGTGTCCACACCTCTCGGAGGCGCCTCCATGAATCCTCGGCCGACACCCGTCGAAGCTGGTCGGTCGTGCCCTGACGTCCGCCGCGAGGACGTCTCGTTCACCTCACGGGGGCAGCGCTGCGCCGCCTGGCTGTACCGTTGCCGAGCCGAAACACCCACGCCGGCAGCCTGTGTGGTGCTCGCGCACGGCTGGAGCGGAGTGCGCGAGCAGCGACTCGACGCCTTCGCGGCGCGGTTCGCGGCCGCGGGAATCGCGGCGCTGGTGTTCGACTACCGCCACTTCGGTGCCAGCGAGGGCGAACCCCGGCAACTGCTCGACATCGGCAGCCAGCTCGACGACTGGGACAGCGCCCTCGCGTACGTGTGCACCCGCCCGGACATCGACCCCGCCCGGGTTGCGCTCTGGGGGACGTCCCTGTCCGGCGGACTCGTCCTGACCACGGCAGCGCGGGACCGTCGCGTGGCCGCGGTCGTGTCGCAGGTTCCGTACGTCGACGGACTGACCAACCTCCCGCGACTCGGGCCGGCCGGGCTCGGCCGCATGGCGGTCGCCTACCTGCGCGACCGGTACGCCCAACTGCGACACCGTCCGCCGCACATGTTCCCCGTCGTCGGACCGCCGGGCTCGTTCGCGGCCATGACGTCCCCCGACGCGGAGGCGGGGTATCACGCGATGGATCCGCCCGGTTCGACGTGGCGCAACGAAACCCCGGGACGGGTGGCGTTGCAGGCGGCGCTGTACCGGCCGACGAGGACGGTCGCGAAGATCGCCTGCCCCGTCTTCTTCGCCATCGCAGACAACGACGTCGTCACGTTCACCCGCAGTGCGCAGAAAGCCGCGGCCAGGACCCCCGACGCCGAGGTGCACGTATACCCGGGCGGGCACTTCGACCCGTACTTCGATGCACTGTTCGAGCAGGTGGTCGCGGACGAGACCGACTTCCTGGTCCGCCACCTCCTGCCCCCGGCCGGCTAACTGCTCACGGCGCCGAACTGTTCGCGCAGAACGCCTTTGACGACCTTGCCGCTGGCATTGCGGGGCAATTGGGGGAGGACCTCGACGAACCTGGGCCGCTTGTACCGGGCGACCCGGCCGTCGAGCCAGTCCGCGAGGGCGTCGACCCCCGGCGCGGCCCCGGCCCGCGGGACCACGACCGCGACGGGAACCTCGCCCCACCGCTCGTCGGCCCGCCCGATCACCGCGACGTCGAGAATGTCCGGGTGAGCGGCGAGGGCATTCTCGACCTCGGCGCAGTAGATGTTCTCCCCGCCCGAGATGATCATGTCCTTCTTGCGGTCCACCACATACACGAATCCCTCGGAATCCACGCGCACCAGATCGCCGGAGTGGAACCAGCCGCCGTCGAACGCGTCCGCGGTGGCCTCGGGGTTGCGCCAGTATCCCTCCATGAGTCCCGGTCCGCGGTAGACGATCTCACCGATCTCGCCCTGCGGCACGTCGTTCATCGTCTCGTCGACCACGCGCATCGCGACCGTGTCGATGGGCTTCCCGACCGAGCCGATCTTGCGCACGGCATCCTTGCCGTCGAGCATGCACGTCACCGGCGACATCTCGGTCTGCCCGAAGAAGGCCACGATCGCGGCGTCGGGGAATGCGGCGTTCAGCCGGTCGAGGAGTGTCGGGGTGGCAGGCGCGGCGCCCCATCCCAGCACCCGCAGGGCCAGATCCCGGCCCTCGGGGCCGGCGTCGTCGAGGATGGCCTGCCACTGGGTGGGCACCATGAACACACTGGTCACCCGCTCGCGCTCGAGCGCGTCGAGTAGTTCGGTCGCGTCGAACGCACCGGTCGGATGGATCACGACGGTCGCGCCGATCAACAGGAACGGCCCGACGCTGCCGAGGGCGGCGATGTGGAACAGCGGCGACGAGACCAGGTTGACCTCGGACTCGGTGTCGAATAGTCGCCAACCCCGGATGAGGGTCAGCGCCTGCGCCTGCAGATTCAGGTGCGACAGCACCGCGCCCTTCGGACGCCCGGTGGTGCCGGACGTGTACATGATGGCGGCAGGCGAGTTTTCCGGTACGTCCGCGATCGGAACGTCGGGATCGGCGGCGCGCAACTGCTTCTCGAGCGACACGTCGTCGGGGGCGTCGCCGACCACGAGCACCGGCACGGCGCCGTCGACCTCGGCGGCGAGATCGGCGAGTGAAGCCTCGACGACCACGACGGCGGCGTCGCTGTCGGCGACGATGAACTTCACCTCGCCGGGACTCAGCCGGAAATTGACGGGGACGGCGATCGCGCCCAGGCGAGTCGCGGCGAGCATCACCTCGAGGAACTCGGGGCGGTTGGTGAGCAGCAGCACGACGCGGTCGCCGCGAGCGACACCGCGGGCGGCGAGTACCGCCGCGGTCCGCGCGCTGCGGTCGTCGAGTTCACGCCAGGTGGTCGACACGCCCCGGAACCGGAGCGCCACCGCATCGGGTTTCGCGAAAGCATGCCGGGCAACATGATTGGCCCAGTGCGTCCGCCGCGAGGCGAACGGCTGAGCGTGCGACGACGCTGTCACGGTGACGTCCGCTGTCATGATGACGTCCTCAGGCCCGGCCGAACACGGCGGGACGCTTTTCCAGGAACRCCGCGACGCCCTCCTGGAAATCGGCGGCGGCGAGAAGGTCGATCTGGCCCGAACGCTCGCGGGCGAACGCGTTGTCGAGTTCGATGAGCGTCGCGTCGTTGACGGCGTCCTTGGTGAAGTGGAAGGCCTCCGACGGTCCGTCGGCGAGACGTCGCGCGAGGGCGTCGACGGTCGCGGCGAACTCGTCGTCGGGGTATACGTCGGCGATCAACCCGGCCGCGAGAGCCTCACGCGCGGGCAGTCGTTCGGCCAGGAGTGCCATCTTCAGGGCGCGGGCGCGACCGATCGACGCGGCGACCAACGCGGTGGCGCCGCCGTCGGGCATCAGACCGACCTTCGTGAAGGCGAGCAGGAAATAGCTGGACTCGGTGGCGATCGTGAGGTCGCAGGCCAGGGCGAGCGAGACCCCGACACCCGCCGCGGGACCGTTGACCGCACCGATCACGGGCCGCGGGAACGCGCGGATCGCGGCCGCCGCGCGGTTCGCGGCGTCGATCGTCGCGGACGACGGTGGCCCGGAGATGTCGAGGCCACCCAGGTCGGCACCCGTGCAGAAGGCGCGGCCGGCGCCGGTGAGGATCGCGACCCGCGCCTCCGCGTCACCGGCGTGCTTGTCGAAGGCGTCGGCGATGGCGTCGAGGGACTCGGTGGTGACGGCGTTCATGCGGGACGGGCGGTCGAGGGTGACGCGGAGGACGCCGTTGTCGACGGTCGTGTGCACGCCGGGAATGTCGGAGGTCATGAGGATCCTTAGTCAGGAAGGGCGGACGGAGAGGGCGATTTTGCCGGTGGCGGAACGGGTTTCGAGTGTCCGCAGTGCGTCGCCGGCGTGTTCGAACGAGTAGACGGTGGGTTCGGTGATCCGGAGCGCGCCGGATTCGAGGAGAGGGCTCAGGGCCGCCCACTGCCGGCCCGTGTAACCGGGATGGGTGCGCACGTACTCGCCCCATCCCGCGCCGAGAACCGAGATGTTACGCAGCAGAAGCCGATTGACCTTGACGGTGGGGATCTCGCCGCCGGTGAAACCGAGGACCACGAGCCGCCCGTTGGGCGCGAGGCTGCGCAGACTGTCGGTGAAACGGTCGCCGCCCACCGGGTCGAGGATGATGTCGACGCCGCGGCCGTCGGTGAGGTCGCGGACCCGGTCCTTCCACCCGTCCACGAGGACGACGTGGTCGGCGCGGTTGGCCTTCGCGATGCCGGCCTTCTCCTCCGTGCTGACCACGGCTATTGTCTCGAGTCCCAGCGCGGCCGCGACCTGCAGCGCGGCCACCCCGACACCGCCGGCGGCGCCGTGCACCAGAACGGTCTCGCCTGCGCGGTAGCGGGCACGCTCGTCGAGGGCGAAGTGCACGGTGAGGTAGTTCAGCAGGAATCCGGCGCCCGCCTCGAGCGACACCGAGTCGGGGAGCGGGAACACCGAGTCGGGTTCCACCGCGACGGTCTGCTGCCACGCACCGTCCGTCGCGAGCACGGCCACCCGTTGTCCTGCCCGGATGCGGCTGTCTGCGGGGGCGCTGCGGACGACGCCCGCGCCCTCGAGTCCCAGCACGAAGGGCATGTCGCGGACGATCTGATAGCTGCCGGTGGTCTGCAGCAGGTCGGGAAAGGCCACGCCGGCGGCGTGCAGATCGACGACGACGCGTCCGGTTCCGTCGGGTTCGTCGATCTCGGCGAGCTGTACTCCGGCGGGGCCGGAAGCGCTGGTCAGTTGCTGGGCATACACGTGGTGATCTCCTCCGTCGGTCCCTGACTATCCATACCAGACGCTACTGAACGGGCGCTAGATAAAGTCGGCCATTGACCGTGTGCTCGGCGGCGTGGTACTAACTTTAACGAGCGATCAGTAATCAGGCCGAGTCGGAGGATGAGACGTGCCAGAACAGACCGAGACGGTGGAGGCAGCCGCACTGTGGGAGCGGCGCGGAGGCATCGGCATCATCACGTTGAACCGCCCCAAGGCGCTCAATGCGGTGAACGGCGCGCTGTCGACCGCCGTGGGCAATCTGCTCGAGCAGGCCGAGAACGACCCCGACGTACGGGTGGTCGTGGTGACCGGGTCCGGCCGCGCGTTCTGCGCCGGCGCCGACCTCAAGGCACTCTCCACCGGTGGAAACATCGCTGCGGAGGGGCACCCCGAATGGGGCTTCGCCGGATACGCGCAGCACTGGATCAGCAAGCCGACCATCGCCGCGGTCAACGGCTTCGCCCTCGGCGGCGGCACCGAACTGGTGCTGGCCAGCGACCTCGCGGTCGTGGACGAGGAAGCGAAACTCGGGCTTCCCGAGGTCAAGCGAGGACTGTTCGCCGCCGCGGGCGGCGTGATCCGCCTGCAGCAGCAGATCCCCAAGAAGGTCGCGCTGGAGATCGCGCTGACCGGCGAACCGATCACCGCGGCGCAGGGCAAGGAACTGGGCCTCGTCAACCGGGTCGCCCCGGCGGGCACCGCCCTCGACGTCGCGCTCGAACTCGCCGAGCAGATCGCCGCCAACGCACCCCTGTCGGTGCGTGAATCGAAGGCCATGATCCACCGCACCGCAACCGAGCCCGACTGGGGCGACCGGGCATGGGAGGCGAACACCGCCGCCATCGCCACCATCTTCACCAGCGCGGACGCCAAGGAAGGGCCGACGGCATTCGCCGAGAAGCGGCAACCGGTCTGGCAGGGCCGCTGACCCGTGAGTACTTGTTAACCGCGGGCGGTTAACAAGTACTCACGGGTGGCGCAGCCGCACACACTTTCTCCTCCTCGAAAGGGAACATCATGACCAACGCTGTCATCGTGGACGTAGTCCGCCTCGCCTCCGGTAAAGGCAAACCCGGCGGTGCGCTGTCGGGTACGCACCCGGTGGAACTGCTCGCGCACGTGCTGCGCACCATCACCTCACGGAACGGCATCGACCCCGTACTGGTCGACGACGTCATCGGCGGCTGTGTCGGCCAGGCCGGCGAGCAGGCCCTCAACATCACCCGGACCGCGGTTCTGTCGGCCGGGTTCCCGGATTCGGTTCCGGCGACCACCGTCGACCGCCAGTGCGGCTCCAGCCAGCAGGCGGCGCACTTCGCGGCGCAGGGCGTGATCGCCGGCGCCTACGACATCGTGATCGCCGCGGGTGTCGAGTCGATGTCGCGTGTTCCGATGGGTACGACCACCATCGGGCAGGACGCGTCCGGTCCGGGCATCGCCGCCCGCTACCCCGAAGGCCTTGTCAACCAGGGTATTTCCGCGGAACTGATCGCCGCCAAGTGGAAGTTCGACCGCGACACCCTCGACACGTTCTCCGCGCAGTCGCACCAGCGCGCCGCCGACGCCGCGTCGAAGGGGTTGTTCGCCAAGGAGATCATCCCGATCGACGTGACCAACGCCGCCGGTGAGACGGTGACGCACACCGTCGACGAGACGGTGCGCGCCACGACTACCGCCGAGGGACTGTCCGGGCTGAAGTCGTCGTTCTACTCGGAGAAGTACGCGGCCCGGTTCCCCGAGGCGCAGTGGCACATCACCCCGGGAAACTCGTCGCCGCTGACCGACGGTGCATCCGCGGCACTGATCATGAGCGAGGAGATGGCGTCGAAGCTGGGTCTGACCCCGCGGGCACGGTTCCACTCGTTCGCCGTCGCCGGTGACGACCCGGTCTTCATGCTCACCGCGCCGATCCCGGCGACGAAGAAGATCCTCGCCAAGTCGGGGCTGAGCATCGACGACATCGACGCCTACGAGGTCAACGAGGCGTTCGCGCCGGTGCCGCTGGCGTGGGCGCACGAGTTCGGGGC
>NZ_JBFUHV010000160.1:0-3602 GCF_056402215.1 Rhodococcus sp. P4_B6
GGGTCCGGTGCCGCCGGGCTGGTGCGAGGCGATGTGCGCGGTCGGCGTCGCCGCCGCGGTCTGGGCCGACGCCGGCCGCAACCCGGTGTGGATACTGCCGGGTGCGCTCGCGTTCTGGTGGTGGTGTGTGAGTCTCGCCGCCACCGACCTGTGCGCCCGGAGGCTGCCGAACCTGCTGACGCTGCCCGGGTTCCTGGTGATCGTCGGCATCGGTGTCGCGACCGGCGCCGCGTCCGCCGCCGTGATCGGCGGACTCCTGCTGGCGGCGGCCTATCTCGCCCTCTACCTGGGAGCGCCCGGTGCGATCGGCGCGGGCGACGTGAAACTTGCGCTCGGCGTCGGCGCGGCCGCCGGGCTGGCCGGGGGAGAGGCTTGGGTGTTCGCGGCCGCGCTCGCGCCGGCACTGACCGCAGTGGCGGGCTGCGTCGTCCTCGCCGTCCGGCGCTCGCCGCCGCCGCTCCCACACGGACCCGCCATGTGTGCCGCGACGCTGGTGGCGTTGTTCGCCGGGCACCTCACCTGACCGAGTCCGCACCCCGCGCGCGCCCCGAGAGGACCACCGTCACTGCCGGACGCGGCGACATGGAAGGATATTGGCGTGCTGCGCTGGATAACTGCCGGAGAATCCCATGGTCCCGCCCTCGTCGCGATGCTCGAGGGGATGGTCGCGGGCGTCGAAGTGACGTCCGAGGACATTTCGACCCAACTCGCGCGACGCCGCCTCGGCTACGGCCGCGGTGCGCGGATGAAGTTCGAGGCCGACAAGGTCACCATCGTCGGTGGTGTCCGACACGGCCGGACGCTCGGCGGCCCGATCGCTGTCGAGGTGGGCAACACCGAGTGGCCCAAGTGGGAAACCATCATGTCCGCGGACCCGGTGGACGCAGACCTGCTCGCCGACCAGGCGCGGAACGCGCCGCTCACCCGTCCGCGCCCCGGTCACGCCGACTACTCGGGCATGCTCAAGTACGGGTTCGACGACGCGCGCCCCGTTCTCGAACGCGCGAGTGCGCGTGAGACGGCGGCCCGGGTTGCGGCCGCGACGTTCGCCCGGGGTTTCCTGCGCCAGGTGTTCGGCGTGGAGGTGCTGTCACACGTGATCTCGATCGGCGCGTCCGACCCGTACGTCGGCCCCGAACCCACCGCATCGGACCTGGCGGCGATCGACGCCAGCCCGGTCCGCGCGTTCGACAAGGCCGCCGAGGAATCGATGATCGCCGAGATCGAGGCCGCCAAGCGTGACGGCGACACCCTCGGCGGTGTCGTCGAGGTCGTCATCCACGGTCTCCCCGTGGGTCTCGGATCGTTCATCAGCGGCGCGGACCGCCTCGACGCCCGCCTCGCGTCCGCCCTGATGGGAATCCAGGCCATCAAGGGCGTCGAGGTCGGCGACGGCTTCGAGACCGCGCGCCGCCGCGGCAGCCAGGCGCACGACGAGATGCGGCCCGGCCCGGACGGAATTCTGCGTTCGACCAACCGCGCCGGCGGTCTCGAGGGCGGCATGACCAACGGCGAGGCGCTCCGCGTGCGCGCGGCGATGAAGCCGATCTCGACGGTTCCGCGCGCGCTCGCCACCGTCGACATGTCGACCGGTGAGGAAGCCGTGGCCATCCACCAGCGGTCCGACGTGTGCGCGGTGCCTGCCGCCGGTGTCGTGGCCGAGGCGATGGTGGCGTTGGTCGTCGCCCAGGCCGCGCTCGAGAAGTTCGGCGGCGACTCGGTGGCCGAGACGGCCGCCAACTACGAGCGTTACGCGTCGGGTGTCGCAGCCCGGCTCGCGCGATGACCAGCCCGTCTGCCGTCGCGCCGGGGCGGTGACGGGTGATGGCACCGAAAGCCGTGCTCGTCGGTCCGCCGGGAGCAGGTAAGTCCACGATCGGGCGTCGCCTCGCGCAGGCGCTGGACCTGTCGTTGTTCGACACCGACGTGGCCGTCGAGGAAGAGGCGGGACGCACGATCGCCGAGATCTTCGTCCAGGAGGGTGAACCAGCCTTCCGGGCCCTCGAGGAAGAGATCGTGCGGAAGGCCATCGAGAGTCACGAGGGGATCGTCTCGCTCGGTGGTGGGTCCATCCTCTCCGAGCGCACCCGTGAGTTGTTGAAGGGCCAGACGGTGATCTACCTCGAGATCAGCGTGGCCGAGGGGCTCAAGCGCACGGGAACCAACACCGCGCGCCCGCTCCTCGCCGGTGGCGACCCCCGCCAGAAGTACACCGAGTTGATGCGCAAGCGCCGACCGCTGTACCGGGAGGTGGCGTCCATCCGGATACGCACGGACGGGCGGAGTCCCGCCCGCGTGGTGCAGCAGCTGGTGGCGAAACTCGCCGAGTGATCGGCGACCCCGGCGGAGCCGCGGAGTGATGGGCGACCCGGCGGAACAGAGACATCCGAGAACCTCGGACAAGACGGAGCGGAGCAGCAGACAGTGACCGAACCGGTACGCGTACAGGTGCAGACGGCGAACCCCTACCCGGTCATCATCGGGCGCGGATTGCTCGGCGAGCTGGTGGACGAACTCGCCGGCACGAGGACGGTGGCGATCTTCCACCAGCCGCCGCTGGCGGAGACGGCGGAGGCGGTGCGCGCGGCGCTCGCCGAGAAGGGGATCGATGCGCACCGCATCGAGATTCCGGACGCGGAGGACGGCAAGGATCTGGCCGTCGCCGGGTTCTGCTGGGAGGTCCTCGGCCGGATCGGCCTGACCCGCAGCGACGCGGTCGTCAGTCTGGGGGGCGGCGCGGCCACCGATCTGGCCGGGTTCGTTGCGGCCACGTGGATGCGCGGGGTGCGCGTGATCCACGTGCCCACGACGCTGCTCGCGATGGTGGATGCGGCGGTCGGCGGAAAGACCGGCATCAACACCGAGGCCGGCAAGAACCTGGTGGGCTCGTTCCACGAGCCGTCGGCGGTGCTGATCGACCTGGCGACGCTCGAGACGGTGCCCCGCAACGAGATCGTCGCGGGCATGGCGGAGGTCGTGAAGACCGGATTCATCGCCGACCCCGTGATCCTGGAGCTCATCGAGAAGGATCCCGAGGCCGCGCTGGACCCCACGGGAACCGTTCTGCCCGAACTGATCCGGCGGTCCGTGGAGGTCAAGGCCAAGGTCGTGGCCGCGGACCTGCGCGAGTCGGATCTGCGGGAGATCCTCAACTACGGGCACACGCTCGGGCACGCGATCGAGCGGCGTGAACGCTACCGCTGGCGTCACGGTGCGGCGGTCGCCGTCGGGCTCGTCTTCGCGGCCGAGCTGGGACGGCTGGCGGGACGTCTGGACGATGCGACGGCGGACCGGCACCGCACCATCCTGGAACTGGTGGGGCTGCCCACCACGTACGACGCGGACGCGTTCGGCCAGCTGGTCGAGGGAATGCAGACGGACAAGAAGAACCGGGCCGGCGTGCTGCGGTTCGTCGTGCTCGACGGGCTCGCGAAGCCCGGACGGCTCGAGGGCCCGGACCCGTCTCTGCTCGTCGCCGCGTACTCCGCGGTGGCCCGAGAGGCGACGCCGGGCGCCGGCGGCGCCGTTCTCCTGTGACGTAACCTCCTGTGACGTAGCGCGAAGAAGCAGGGACGCGGCGGTGTGAGCGAGTGCGCTCACAC
>NZ_JBFUHV010000160.1:3617-23785 GCF_056402215.1 Rhodococcus sp. P4_B6
GTGTGAGCGAGTGCGCTCACACCGCCGCGCCGTCTGTCGGTGTGTCGTCGGTCGGGTATTGGAGAGTCGAACGGCTGCTACTCGCCGCGGCGCGGGTCGTCCGTGGTCCGCTTCCCGAGGTCGACCGGGTCCTGCCAGGTGGTGTCCCCGCCCTGCGACTGATCGAGGTCCGATGTGTCCTCGCGGTAGTTGTGCACCGGTTCGAACACCGCGGTGTCGGCGTCGGAACCGGCGTACCCGGTGTCCGGGGTCTGCTCGTATGCCTGGCCGGGGTAGTTCTGTCCGTACCCGTCGTCGTCGGCGACGGCTGCGGCTGCGGTTCCCCCCGCTGCGGCTCCTGCGGCCACTCCGGCGCCGTGCGCCGCCGGCCGGCGTTCGCCGCGGTCCTTCACCGTCTTCCTGGAGTCCCGGCCGACGAAGAACCGGCCGAGGAACACGGCGAGCATGGCAGGAACGAAGATCAGCAGGACCGTGAACGCGGCCCCGGACGTGATCTCGAAGAAGAACGAGTTCTGGGTGACGTTGAGGTTCGGCACCAGGTTGGCCAGCCAGCTCCCCACACCCGCGACGACTCCGCCGAGCAGGGCCGCCTTCAGCCACAGCATCGTCAGGTCGGCGCCGTCCTCCGGATCGGGGTTCCGGCGACGGTCCCGGATGCCGTCGATGCCGGCCCAGATCAGTGCCACGAACACCACGATCAGCAGTGCGAGCCATCTCAGAGCGGAACCCTGAAGCGGCCACTGTGTAATCGACACACCGAGGATCACACGAACGAAAACATGTATCAGGGCCATGCCGAGGCCGCGTACCACCCACGCATTCATGGGCACAGCGTAACGAGCGGGTTTTCGCCCGTGTGGCCTAACCCACACGGGGGCTGTCTGGAACCTGTTCTCGCCGCTGCACCGGTGCCGTCGATCCGCGCCCTCCCGGCGGCGGATTGCCGGTACGTTTGACGACATGCCTGCTGATCATGGTTCGCGGCGCGCGGCGCTGCGTGCGGCCCTCGCCGCCCGGGATCTCGACGCACTTCTGGTGACGAATCTGGTGAACATCCGGTATCTCACCGGGTTCACCGGCTCCAACGCCGCGCTGCTCGTGCACGCGTCGGACGCGGAGGGCGCCGAGGAGCGCACCGTCATCTGCACCGACGGCCGCTACCTCACGCAGGTCGGAGAACAGGTTCCCGATCTGCGGGCCGAGATTGCCCGCGCCAGCGCCGCCCACCTCATCGAATCGGTGAGGCGGCAGAGCCCCTCGTCGCTGGCGTTCGAGAGTCATGTCGTCACCGTGGACGAGTTCGCCGCCTGGTCGGTGCTCGCGCCGGACGCGCGGCTCGACCCCGTTCCGGGTCTCGTCGAGGAACTGCGGATGGTGAAGGACGACTTCGAGGTCGGACTGCTGCGCGCGGCGTGCGCGGCCGCCGACTCCGCGCTCGCCGAGCTGATCGAGCGCGGTGGTCTCCGCCCAGGGCGCACCGAGAAGGAGGTCGGCCGGGAACTCGAGGCGCTGATGCTCGCGCACGGCGCCGACGGCATCTCGTTCGAGACCATCGTCGCGGCCGGCGCCCACTCGGCGATCCCGCACCACCGCCCGACCGAGGCGGTGCTCGGCAGCGGCGACTTCGTCAAGCTGGACTTCGGGGCGGAGATCGGCGGTTACCACTCGGACATGACCAGAACGTACGTCCTGGGGCAGGCCGCGGACTGGCAACGCGACGTGTATGCGCTGGTCGCGCGGTCGCAGGAGGCCGGGCGGGACGCGCTGCGCCCGGGAGCGGAGGTGTCCGCGGTGGACGCCGCCGCCCGCCGGGTCATCGACGACGCCGGCTACGGGGAGCTGTTCCTGCACGGGCTCGGACACGGCGTCGGCCTGGAGATCCACGAAGCTCCGGGAATCGGCAAGCTGGGCACCGGTACACTTCTGGACGGTGCGGCGGTGACCGTCGAGCCGGGCGTGTACTTCTCCGGGCGCGGAGGCGTGCGGATCGAGGACACGCTCGTGGTTCGTGAGCAGGGACCGGAACTGCTCACACTCACCACCAAAGACCTGACTGTCGTGTAGACGGTTTCGACCTTATCGAGGAGACGCGAAGCAAGTGGCTTCCACCAGTGATTTCAAGAACGGCCTGGTCCTGCAGATCGAAGGCCAGCTGTGGACGATTACCGAGTTCCAGCACGTGAAGCCCGGCAAGGGTCCCGCGTTCGTGCGCACCAAGTTGAAGAACGTGCTCTCGGGCAAGGTCGTCGACAAGACGTTCAACGCCGGCGTCAAGGTGGACACGGCCACGGTCGACCGCCGTGACATGACGTACCTGTACCACGACGGCACCGACTACATCTTCATGGACGGCGACACCTACGACCAGATCTCGATCAGCGAGGCCACCGTCGGCGACGGCGCCCGCTTCATGCTCGAGAACATGGCCGTGCAGGTCGCGACGCACGAGGACGTTCCGCTGTTCGTGGAACTGCCCGTCACCGTCGAACTGGTGGTCCAGCACACCGATCCCGGCCTGCAGGGCGACCGCTCCACCGGCGGCACCAAGCCCGCCACCCTCGAGACCGGAGCCGAGATCAACGTTCCGCTGTTCATCAACACCGGTGACAAGCTGAAGGTCGACTCCCGCGACGGCAACTACCTCGGGCGTGTGAATTCCTGAGTGTCCGGTACGCATAAGAAACTCGGCGCACGGCACAAGGCCCGCAAACGCGCCGTCGATTTCCTCTTCGAGGCCGAGGCGCGAGATCTCGATCCGGTCGATCTCGCGACCGAGCGCGCGGAATTGTCCGGCAAGGACGATGCGGTGGCACCGGTCGCCCCGTACACCGTCACCGTGGTGACGGGTGTCGCGGAGAACCTGGACCGTCTCGACGAGGTGATCTCGTCCCACCTGCAGGACTGGACGCTGGAGCGGCTTCCCGCCGTCGACCGCGCCATCCTGCGGATCGCCGTGTGGGAGCTGTTCCACGCCACCGACGTGCCTCCGGTCGTGGCCGTGGACGAGGCGGTGGAGCTCGCCAAGCAGCTCTCCACCGACGAGTCGCCGGGTTTCGTCAACGGCATCCTCGGTCAGGTCGTGCTGGTGGCCCCGCAGGTGCGGTCGGCTGCGGCCGCGACGTCGCGCCGCGCCGAGACCGCCGACGGCGAGTCGAACGACGCCCGCTCGTAAGTTCGTGTCCCGCTGCGGGCCCGCGTCGGCGGGTCCGCAGGTCAGGGGTCCGGGCCTGGCGCAGTCGACGCGCTGATAAGCTGTCCGCGTCAGGCATCCTTTAACGATCCGTCCAGTGAGGCGGAGAAGGAGGTCGTTGTATGCGCGTGCCCGAAGGGTCTCGCCCCGCCGGGGAACCGGCGGATTCAACACCAGAAGAGTCCCCGTCCGTCGAACCCGCACGAGAGCTGCTGTCCGCAGCCGATGTGGGACGGACCATTGCGCGAATCGCGCACCAGATCATCGAGAAGACCGCGATCGACGCCGCGGACGGTGAAGCGCCGCGTGTCGTTCTGATCGGCATCCCGACCCGGGGCACGACGCTCGCCGCGCGGCTCGCCGGGAAGGTCGAAGAATTCTCCGGGGTGCGCCCACCGGTCGGCTCCCTCGACATCACCCTGTACCGCGACGATCTGCGGACCAAACCGCACCGGCCCCTCGAACGCACCTCGGTGCCCGAGGGCGGCGTCGACAACACCCTGGTCGTCCTCGTCGACGACGTGCTGTTCTCCGGCCGCACCGTCCGCTCGGCGCTCGACGCCCTCCGCGACCTCGGTCGGCCCCGTGCCGTCCAGCTGGCCGTCCTCGTCGACCGCGGGCACCGTGAACTGCCGCTGCGCGCCGACTACGTGGGCAAGAACGTGCCCACCGCCCGCACCGAGGACGTCAAGGTGCTCCTGAGCGAACACGACGGCCGCGACGCGGTCATGATCTCCGGGGGGAAGAGCTAAGTGAAGCACCTGTTGTCGATCGCGGACCTGACACGGGAATCGGCCGTCGAACTTCTCGACGAGGCCGAACGCTTCGAACAGGCCCTCCTCGGGCGTGAGGTGCGGAAGCTCCCGACGCTGCGCGGCCGGACCGTGATGACCGTGTTCTTCGAGAACTCGACCCGCACCCGGGTGTCGTTCGAGGTCGCAGGCAAGTGGATGAGCGCAGACGTCATCAACGTCAGCGCGTCCAGTTCGTCGGTGTCGAAGGGTGAATCGCTCCGGGACACGGCGATGACGTTGCGCGCCGCCGGCGCCGACGCCCTGATCGTGCGGCACCCCGCGTCGGGTGCGGCCCACCAGATCGCGAGCTGGACCGGACGTCAGGACGACGGCGGACCCGCGGTGATCAATGCGGGCGACGGCACGCACGAACACCCCACCCAGGCGCTTCTCGACGCGCTCACACTGCGTCAGCGCCTCGGCGACATCGAGGGCAAGCGCATCGCCATCGTCGGCGACATCCTCCACAGCCGGGTCGCGCGGTCGAACGCGCTGCTGCTGTCGATGCTCGGCGCCGAGGTCGTCCTCGTCGCGCCGCCCACGCTGCTCCCGGTCGGTGTGTCGTCGTGGCCGGTGTCGGTGGCGCATTCCCTCGACGCGGAGCTGCCCGGTCTCGACGCCGTCCTCATGCTGCGGGTGCAGGCGGAACGGATGAACGGCGGGTTCTTCCCGTCCCAGCGGGAGTACTCGATCAATTACGGCCTGTCGGAGAAGCGGCTCGCGCTGCTTCCCGAGCACGCGGTGGTGCTGCACCCCGGTCCGATGCTGCGCGGCATGGAAATCGCCTCGGCGGTGGCTGATTCGTCGAGAACCGCCGTGCTGCAGCAGGTGACCAACGGTGTGCACATGCGGATGGCGGTGCTGTTCCGGCTGCTGGTCGGGGCGGAGGAAGTTGCGGGATGAGTGACAGTGCAGTGACAGGAGAGACAGTGCTCATCAAGAACGTGTTGCTGTACGGCGAGGGCGAGCCCACCGACGTTCTGCTCGGTGACGGCGTCATCGCCGCGATCGGAGCGGACGCGGGCAAGGACGCCACGCCCGACGCCGAGGTGATCGACGCGGCGGGGCAGATCCTGCTCCCCGGTTTCGTCGATCTGCACACGCACCTGCGGGAACCCGGCCGCGAGGACACCGAGACCATCGATTCCGGTTCGGCCGCCGCCGCGCTCGGCGGGTACACCGCGGTGTTCGCGATGGCCAACACCAGCCCGGTGGCCGACTCGGTGGTCGTCACCGACCACGTGTGGCGCCGCGGCCGGGAGGTCGGGCTCGTCGACGTGCACCCCGTCGGCGCCGTCACCGTGGGGCTCGAGGGCAAGCAGCTCGCCGAGATGGCCACGATGGCGTCGGGGGCCGGCCGGGTGCGGATGTTCTCGGACGACGGCCACTGCGTCTACGACCCGCTGATCATGCGCCGGGCCCTCGAGTACTCGAGCTCGCTCGGAGTGCTCATCGCGCAGCACGCGGAGGAGCCGCGACTGACCGTCGGGGCGATCGCGCACGAAGGACCCACCGCCGCCCGGCTCGGGCTGGCGGGGTGGCCGCGCGCCGCCGAGGAGTCGATCGTCGCCCGTGACGCACTGCTCGCCCGCGACGCCGGGGCGCGGGTGCACATCTGCCACGCCTCCACCGCCGGCACCGTCGAACTGATGAAGTGGGCACGCGGGCAAGGTATTTCGATCACCGCCGAGGTCACCCCGCATCACCTGCTGCTCGACGACTCGCGGCTCGAGACGTACGACGCCGTCAACAAGGTGAACCCGCCCCTGCGGGAGGCGAGCGACGTCGCCGCGCTCCGGGCCGGACTGGCCGAGGGGACCATCGACTGCGTCGCGACCGACCACGCGCCGCACGCCGAGCAGGACAAGTGCTGCGAGTTCGCGGCCGCCCGCCCCGGAATGCTGGGGCTCGAGACCGCGCTGTCGATCGTCGTGCAGACGATGGTCCGCACGGGGCTGCTCGACTGGCGCGGCGTTGCCAGGGTGATGAGTGAGCGCCCGGCCGAGATCGTCGGACTCGACGACCAGGGTCGCCCGCTCGAGGTGGGCGAGCCCGCCAACCTCGTGCTGATCGATCCGGACGCCGAATGGACGGTCCACGGCCCCGATCTCGCCAGCGTCGCCCACAACACGCCCTACGAGTCGATGACCCTTCCGGCCCGGGTGACGACGACGATCCTGCGCGGCCGGATCACCGCGAGCGACGGYCAGGCCCGCGTCCGGGTGCGAAACGGCAGGGGATGACGGTGGAGAGAATTCTGTGGGTAGTCGGCCTCGTCGCGTTCTGGGCGCTGGCCATCTTCCTCATGTACGTCGGCTGGCGCGGTCGCGCCCGGCGGCAGGCCGACCGGGTCGGGCAGCTTCCCGGCGTGCCCGCGCACCTCGGCGCGCAGACGATCGCCCCGGCCACCGGACTGTACGTGGGCAGCACCCTCGCCCCCAGCTGGCAGGACCGGATCGCGGTCGGTGACCTCGGCTTCCGGGCGACGGGTGAGATCTCCCGCTACGAAACCGGGATCCTGCTCGAACGGGACGGGGCGTCGGCGATCTGGATACCGCAGGACGCGGTCCGCGCCGTGCGCACCGAACGCGGCCTCGCGGGCAAGGTCATGAGCAAGGACGGCGTCCTGGTGATCCGGTGGGAGCTGCCGACCGGCACCGAGATCGACACCGGATTCCGCAGCGACGACAAGTCCGTGTACCCCGCCTGGGTGGGCGCAGGGAAGCCGGACGGCAAGACAGACAGTGAAGATTCAGCGAATGCGGCGAGCTCTGGTGAGGTCGAGCAGAACGGAGAGAACGCATGAGCGGCTACGACACCGACTCTGCAGTACTGGTCCTCGAGGACGGACGGGTATTCCGGGGCACCACTTTCGGTGCCGTCGGTCAGACGCTCGGTGAGGCCGTCTTCAGCACCGGCATGACCGGGTACCAGGAGACGCTCACCGACCCCAGCTACCACCGCCAGATCGTCGTGGCCACCGCGCCGCAGATCGGCAACACCGGGTGGAACGACGAGGACGACGAGTCCGTCGGGCCGACCGGCAGCAGCGCCGAGGCGAAGATCTGGGTCGCCGGGTACGTCGTCCGCGACCCCGCCCGCCGCACCTCCAGCTGGCGCGCCACCGGATCCCTGCAGGACGAGCTCGTCAAGCAGGGAGTCGTCGGGATCGCCGGCATCGACACCCGGGCCCTGGTCCGCCACCTGCGCACCCGGGGCTCCATGCGCGCCGGCGTGTTCTCCGGCGACGCCCTCGCCGACACCGACGTGCTGCTCGAGCGGGTGAAGGGCCAGCCGTCGATGCTCGGCGCGGACCTGGCCGGCGAGGTCAGCACCACCAGCGGGTACGTCGTCGAGCCGACCGGGGGAGACGCGCGCTTCACGGTCGCGGCCATCGACCTCGGCATCAAGACCAACACCCCGCGCATGTTCGCCGAGCGCGGCATCCGGGTGCACGTGCTCCCGTCCGACGCCACGCTCGCGCAGATCCTGGACCTGAAGGCCGACGGCGTCTTCCTCTCCAACGGTCCCGGCGACCCGGCGACCGCCGACGGCGCCGTGCACCTGACGAAGGAAGTCATCGGGCAGGGTCTGCCCCTGTTCGGCATCTGTTTCGGCAACCAGATTCTCGGGCGCGCACTCGGTCTCGGCACGTACAAGATGAAGTTCGGTCACCGGGGCATCAACATCCCGGTCGTCGAACACGAGACGGGACGCATCGCGATCACCGCACAGAACCACGGGTTCGCGCTGGAGGGGGAGGCCGGACAAGAGTTCGACACCCCGTTCGGCAAGGCCGTCGTCAGCCACACCTGCGCCAACGACGGCGCCGTCGAGGGAGTCCGCCTGCTCGACGGATCGGCCTTCTCGGTGCAGTACCACCCCGAGGCCGCGGCGGGCCCGCACGACGCCGCGTACCTGTTCGACCGCTTCACCAGCCTGCTCGAGGGAGTCAAGAACTAATGCCACGCCGTACAGATCTCTCCCACATCCTGGTGATCGGCTCCGGGCCGATCGTCATCGGCCAGGCCTGTGAGTTCGATTACTCCGGAACCCAGGCCTGCCGGGTGCTGCGCGAGGAGGGCCTGCGGGTCAGCCTCGTCAACTCCAACCCGGCCACGATCATGACCGACCCCGAATTCGCGGACGCCACGTATGTGGAGCCGATCACCGCCGAGTTCGTCGAGAAGGTGATCGCCCTCGAGGCCGAGAAGGGGCACCCGATCGACGCCGTCCTCGCGACGCTCGGCGGCCAGACGGCCCTGAACACCGCGGTGGCGCTGCACGAGCAGGGCATCCTCGAGAAGTACGACGTCGAGCTGATCGGCGCCGACTTCGACGCCATCCAGCGCGGCGAGGACCGGCAGAAGTTCAAAGACATCGTCGCCAAGGTCGGCGGCGAGTCGGCGCGCTCCCGCGTCTGCTACACGATGGACGAGGTCCGCGACACGGTCGCCGAACTGGGCTTCCCCGTCGTCGTGCGGCCGTCGTTCACGATGGGCGGACTCGGCTCCGGCATGGCCTACGACGACGAGGACCTCACGCGGATCGCCGGCGGCGGCCTCGCGGCGTCCCCCACCGCCAACGTGCTGATCGAGGAGTCGATCCTCGGGTGGAAGGAATACGAGCTCGAGCTGATGCGCGACGGCCGCGACAACGTGGTGATCGTGTGCTCGATCGAGAACGTCGACCCGGTCGGTGTGCACACCGGTGACTCGATCACCGTCGCCCCCGCCATGACCCTCACCGACCGCGAGTACCAGGCGATGCGCGATCTCTCGATCGACATCCTCCGCGAGGTCGGCGTCGATACCGGCGGCTGCAACATCCAGTTCGCGATGGACCCTGCCGACGGGCGTCTCGTCGTCATCGAGATGAACCCGCGCGTGTCCCGGTCCAGCGCGCTCGCGTCCAAGGCGACCGGCTTCCCGATCGCGAAGATCGCCGCGAAGCTCGCCATCGGCTACACGCTGGACGAGATCGTCAACGACATCACCAAGGAAACCCCGGCGTGCTTCGAGCCGACCCTCGACTACGTCGTGGTCAAGGCGCCCCGGTTCGCGTTCGAGAAGTTCCCCGGCGCCGACGACACCCTCACCACCACGATGAAGTCGGTCGGTGAGGCCATGTCGATCGGCCGCAACTTCACCGAGGCGTTCGGCAAGGTGCTGCGCTCCCTCGAGACCAAGCGGGCCGGGTACTGGACGGGTCCCGACGTGGAGGCCGACGACCTCGACAGCCTCCTCGCGGAACTGAGCATCCCCCGCGACGGTCGCGTGTACGGCCTGGAGAAGGCGTTCGCGCTCGGCGCCACCGTCGAGCAGCTGTTCGACGCCACGAAGATCGACCCCTGGTTCCTCGACCAGATCATGCAGATCCACGAACTCGGGGACGCGCTGCGCGAGGCGCCCGAGGTGACCGAGCGGGTCCTGCGCCGCGCCAAGCACCATGGCCTGTCGGACCGGCAGATCGCGGCCCTGCGCCCCGAGATCGGCGGCGAGGACGCGGTCCGCGCGCTGCGTGAGCAGTGGGACGTCCACCCCGTTTACAAGACGGTCGACACCTGCGCCGCCGAGTTCGAGGCGAAGACGCCGTACCACTACTCCACGTACGAACTGGACCCGGCGGCCGAGTCCGAGGTGGCCCCGCAGACCGAGCGTCCGAAGGTCCTGATCCTCGGTTCCGGACCGAACCGCATCGGTCAGGGCATCGAGTTCGACTACTCCTGCGTCCACGCCGCCCTGACGCTGTCGGAGGCCGGCTACGAGACCGTGATGGTCAACTGCAACCCGGAGACCGTCTCCACCGACTACGACACGGCCGACCGGCTGTACTTCGAACCGCTCACGTTCGAGGACGTGCTCGAGGTGTACCGGGCGGAGTCGATCTCGGGCACCGTCGCCGGTGTGATCGTGCAGCTCGGCGGTCAGACCCCGCTGGGTCTGGCGAAGCGGCTGAAGGCGGCGGGGGTGCCGATCGTCGGCACCAGCCCCGAGGCGATCGACCTCGCGGAGGACCGCGGCGAGTTCGGGAAGGTGCTGGTCGACGCCGGCCTGCCCGCCCCCAAGTTCGGCACCGCCACCACGTTCGCCGGGGCCCGCGACATCGCGGCCGGCATCGGATACCCGGTGCTGGTGCGGCCGTCGTACGTCCTCGGTGGCCGCGGCATGGAGATCGTGTACGACGAGGCGTCCCTCGAAAGCTACATCTCCCGCGCCACCGAGATCTCCGACGACCGGCCGGTGCTGGTCGACCGCTTCCTGGAAGACGCCATCGAGATCGACGTCGACGCACTCTGCGACGGCACCGAGGTGTACCTCGGCGGCGTGATGGAGCACATCGAGGAGGCCGGTATCCACTCGGGCGACTCGGCCTGTGCGCTGCCGCCGATCACCCTCGGCCGCGCCGACCTCGAGAACGTCCGCCGCTCGACGGAGGCGCTCGCGAAGGGCATCGGCGTGAAGGGCCTGCTCAACGTCCAGTACGCACTCAAGGACGACATCCTGTACGWCCTCGAGGCCAACCCCCGCGCCAGCCGCACCGTGCCGTTCGTGTCGAAGGCGACGGCCGTGCAGCTTGCCAAGGCGTGCGCCCGCGTCATGCTCGGCGAGTCCATCGCCGATCTGCGCGCGAGCGGCGTGCTCCCGGCCACCGGCGACGGCGGCTGGACCCCGGCGGACGCGCCCGTCGCCGTCAAGGAGGCGGTGCTGCCGTTCAACCGGTTCCGCCGCGCCGACGGCACCGGGGTCGACACCCTGCTGAGCCCGGAGATGAAGTCGACCGGCGAGGTCATGGGCATCGACGCCGACTTCGGCACCGCGTTCGCCAAGAGCCAGACGGCCGCGTACGGTTCGCTGCCCACCTCGGGCTCGGTGTTCGTCTCGGTCGCCAACAAGGACAAGCGGTCGCTGATCTTCCCGGTCAAGCGGCTCGCCGACCTCGGCTTCCGGATCCTGGCCACCGAGGGCACCGCGGCGGTCCTCCGCCGCAACGGGATCACCTGCCAGGAGGTGCACAAGCACTCCGGCGAGAAGCTGGAGGCGGGGGAGCGCACCATCGTCGAGACGATCCGCGACGGCGAGGTCGACATGGTGATCAACACGCCGTACGGCAACTCCGGACCGCGTGTCGACGGCTACGAGATCCGCAGCGCGGCCGTCGCCACGAACATCCCGTGCGTCACCACCGTGCAGGGCGCGTCCGCCGCGGTGCAGGGCATCGAGGCCGCGATCCGCGGCGACATCGGCGTTCAGTCGCTCCAGGCGCTGCACGCGCGGCTGCGCTCGCCCGCCGTCGTCGTGGCCCCCGCGAGCGGGGCCGTCTCGTCGTGAGCGGACACCATCACCACCACCACTCCTGGGTGCATCGGCTGACGTCGGCGGTCGAGCACCGGGGGCGGTTGTGTGTCGGCATCGACCCGCATCCCGGGCTGCTCGAGGCGTGGGGCCTTCCCGTCTCCGCCGAGGGGCTGGAGACGTTCGCGGAGATCTGCGTGGAGGCCTTCGTCGGTGAGGTGGCCGTCGTGAAGCCTCAGGTGGCGTTCTTCGAAGCGTACGGCTCCGCCGGGTACGCGGTGCTCGAACGCACCATTTCGGTCCTCAGAGAGGCAGGGACGCTCGTCGTCGCCGACGCCAAGCGTGGGGACATCGGGTCGACGATGGCGGCGTACGCGCAGTCCTGGCTGGGCGCGGAGTCCCCTCTGTCGTCCGATGCCGTGACGGTGTCGCCGTACCTGGGATTCGGTGCCCTGGATCCGGCGCTGTCGCTGGCGGCGGAGCAGGGCCGCGGGCTCTTCGTGCTGGCGCGGACGTCCAATCCCGAGGGCGGCGATCTGCAGGCGGCAGGGACGGCCGCAGGGGTGTCCGTGGCCCAGTCCGTGGTGGACGCGGCAGTCCGGCACAACGACGCGCAACCGGGTCTCGTGGGTCTGGTGGTGGGCGCGACACGCGGACACGGCCTGGATTTGTCGAATTTTTCCGGGCCGATTCTCGCGCCCGGTCTCGGCGCCCAGGGGGCGACTCCCGGTGATCTCGCCGACATTTTTCCCGATTCCCGTAAACTGTTGTTGCCGAACAGTTCTCGTGGTGTTCTTCGGGCGGGACCGTCGGCGGCGGCACTGCGTGAGGCGGCCGTGAAGGTGCGTGACGAGATCGAGTCCGCACTCTCATAGCCCACCTGAATCCGGCTCTGACCTCGGGGGGTGGGTTCGCAATCGGCGCCTGGCGTGAGTACGGTCGCTATCGCTGCTGGTTATCCAGTGGTTTGGACTATTTGCCAACGACGAGACGGAGGAACCGTGGCCCTTCCCCAGTTGACTGATGAGCAGCGCGCTGCTGCTTTGGAGAAGGCAGCTGCTGCCCGCAAGGCCAGGGCTGAGCTCAAGGAGCGCCTGAAGCGTGGTGGCACCGACCTCAAGCAGGTTCTCAAGGACGCCGAGGACGACGAGATCCTGGGCAAGATGAAGGTGTCGGCACTGCTCGAGGCGCTGCCCAAGGTGGGCAAGGTCAAGGCGCAGGAGATCATGACCGAGCTGGAGATCGCTCCGACCCGTCGCCTCCGTGGCCTCGGCGATCGGCAGCGGAAGGCCCTGCTCGCGAAGTTCGACTTCGAGGCCTGAGCACGACAGTGGTAGCTGACGCACAAGTGTCAGAGAGCAAGACCGCAGTGCGGAGGGGTCGGCTGGTAGTACTGGCCGGCCCCTCGGCCGTCGGTAAGTCCAGCGTGGTGCGACTCCTGCGTGAGCGGATGCCGGAGCTCGTCTTCAGCGTGTCCGCGACGACGCGTGATCCACGCCCGGGCGAGGTGGACGGCAAGGACTACCGGTTCACCTCTCGTGGCGAGTTCCAGCGGATGATCGATTCCGGTGAGCTGCTCGAATGGGCCGAGATCCACGGCGGACTCCAGCTGTCGGGAACCCCGGCCGCACCCGTCCGCGCGGCGATCGAACAGGGCAGACCGGTGCTGGTCGAGGTCGATCTCGCCGGTGCGCGGGCCGTCCGTGCCGCGATGCCGGAGGCGCTGCTCGTCTTCATGGCGCCCCCGAGCTGGGACGTGCTGGTCGAGAGATTGACCGGCCGGGGCACCGAATCCGCGGAGGTCGTGGAGCGGCGTCTCGCGACCGCCCGGGTCGAGCTGGAGGCGCAGGACGAGTTCGACGTGGTCGTCGTGAACGAGGATGTCAGCCGAACGTGCGACGAGTTGGTATCCTTGTTGGTTGGACGACCGGAACAGTCCGAGTCGACCCACTAGATCTCACATCAACTAGCCAGAACAATTTCAGGAGATACCGAGTGAGCAGCACCCCCGCAGCAGCGTCCGCAACACCCAGCCACGGCGCCCTGCCGGCTTACGACACCCCGCTCGGCATCACCAACCCTCCGATCGACGAGCTTCTCGCTCGCACGTCGTCGAAGTACGCGCTGGTGATCTACGCGGCCAAGCGTGCGCGTCAGATCAACGACTACTACAACCAGCTCGGCGACGGCATCCTCGAGTACGTCGGCCCCCTCGTGGAGCCGGGCCTGCAGGAGAAGCCGCTGTCGATCGCGCTGCGTGAGATCCACTCCGATCTTCTCGAGCACACCGAAGGCGAGTGAGCGGAGGACCTGCAGTGCCTGACCAGGCAGCGGGCCCGGACTCCGGGCGCGTGACGGATTCACCGGAACCGGGGCCCTCGGGGGCGCGCAAGCGGATCGTCGTCGGTGTCGGCGGCGGCATCGCCGCGTACAAGAGCTGCGCCGTCATCCGAGCCTTCACCGAGGCCGGACACCACGTGCGGGTCATCCCGACGGAGTCCGCGCTCGAGTTCGTCGGCAAGGCGACGTTCGAGGCGCTGTCGGGCAACCCCGTGCACACGGGTGTGTTCACCGACGTTCCGCAGGTCCCGCATGTGCGTCTCGGGCAGGAAGCGGACCTCGTCGTCATCGCGCCCGCCACCGCCGACCTCATGGCGCGGGCCGTGGCGGGACGCGCGGACGACCTGCTCACCGCGACGCTGCTCACCGCGCGATGTCCCGTCGTGTTCGCACCGGCGATGCACACGGAGATGTGGGAGCACCCGGCCACCGTCGCCAACGTCGCCACGCTGCGCGACCGCGGCGTGACCGTCATCGAACCCGCATCCGGCCGTCTCACCGGCAAGGACACCGGCGCAGGCAGGCTGCCCGAACCCGACGAGATCGTCGGATTGGCGTCCTTGCTGGTCGAGCGTCCCGACGCGCTGCCCCGTGACCTCGTGGGCCGGCGGGTCCTCGTGTCCGCGGGCGGCACCCGGGAGCCGCTCGACCCGGTGCGGTTCCTCGGGAACCGCAGTTCGGGCAAGCAGGGGTACGCCATCGCCCGGCTCGCCGTGCAGCGCGGGGCCGAGGTCACCCTCGTCTCCGGGTACACCGCCGGCCTCGCCGACCCGGCCGCCGTCGACATGGTGCACGTGCGCACCGCGGAAGACATGCGGGTCGCCGTCGCCAAGCACGCGCCCGGGTTCGACGCGGTGATCATGGCCGCGGCCGTCGCCGACTTCCGGCCGACGACGACGGTGGCGAGCAAGATCAAGAAGGGCGCGGGCGAGCCAGACTCGATCGCACTCACCAAGAACGAGGACATCCTCGCCGGCCTGGTGCAGTCCCGGAGGGACGGCGAGATCCCGGCGAAGACCGTGATCGTCGGATTCGCGGCCGAGACCGGCGACGCCGACGGCGACGTCCTCACGTATGCACGGGCCAAGCTCGCCCGGAAGGGCTGCGACCTCCTCGTCGTCAACGCGGTCGGTGAGGGCAAGGCGTTCGAGGTCGACCACAACGACGGCTGGCTGCTCGGAGCCGACGGCTCCGAGTCCGCGCTCGAGCACGGATCGAAGGCGTTGATGGCGAGCCGGGTACTCGACGCCGTCGGCCAGCTTTGCCGGACACTCTGACGGAATATCCGGCAGAGTTTCGGTGATTCGAAGGGTGGTCACTCCCGCCGGGGTGGCGCTAGGGTCGTTCGTTGTATTACGCAGCTAAGCTGTTTTCACGTGCTGTTCAGGACAACTGTCGAGAGGGAATTCTGTGAGCCAGTCCGGTAGTCGGCTATTCACCAGTGAGTCTGTGACCGAGGGGCACCCGGACAAGATTTGTGATGCGATCAGCGACTCCATCCTCGACGCGCTCCTCACCGACGACCCGCGTGCCCGCGTCGCCGTCGAGACGCTGGTGACCACCGGACAGGTCCACGTCGCCGGTGAGGTGACGACCACCGCCTACGCCGACATCCCCAAGATCGTGCGCGACACCGTGCTCGAGATCGGGTACGACTCCTCGGCCAAGGGCTTCGACGGCAACTCCTGCGGCGTCAACGTGGCGATCGGGGCGCAGTCCCCGGAGATCGCCCAGGGCGTCGACCACTCGCACGAGGTTCGCACCGGCGAACTGAGCGACGACGAGATCGACCGTCAGGGCGCGGGCGACCAGGGACTGATGTTCGGGTTCGCCACCACCGACACCCCGGAACTGATGCCGCTGCCGATCGCGCTGGCGCACCGRTTGTCGCGTCGACTCACCGAGGTCCGCAAGTCGGGGGTCCTGCCGTACCTGCGTCCGGACGGCAAGACCCAGGTCACCATCGAATACGACGGTGACAAGGCGGTGCGCCTCGACACCGTGGTCATCTCGACGCAGCACGCCGCCGACATCGACCTCGACAACCTGCTCACCCCGGATCTGCGGGAGAAGGTGCTCGGTTCGGTTCTCGCGGAGATCGACATGCCCGAACTCGACGTCTCGGACATCCGCCTGCTCGTCAACCCGACCGGCAAGTTCGTGCTCGGCGGCCCGATGGGCGACGCCGGGTTGACCGGCCGCAAGATCATCGTCGACACCTACGGCGGCATGGCCCGCCACGGCGGCGGCGCGTTCTCCGGCAAGGACCCGTCGAAGGTCGACCGGTCGGCGGCCTACGCCATGCGCTGGGTGGCCAAGAACGCGGTCGCGGCGGGTCTCGCGGACCGGATCGAGGTGCAGGTGGCGTACGCGATCGGCAAGGCCGCGCCCGTCGGCCTGTTCGTCGAGACGTTCGGAACCGAGAAGACGGACCCGGTTCGGATCCAGCAGGCCATCACCGAGACGTTCGATCTGCGTCCGGGCGCCATCATCCGCGACCTCGACCTGCTGCGCCCGATCTACGCGCAGACCGCGGCGTACGGTCACTTCGGTCGCACCGACATCGACCTCCCGTGGGAGAGCATCGACCGGGCGGAGAAGCTGCGGGCAGCCGCAGGCCTCTGATCGGTAGTCACGGCCCGGCGGGCGCCGCTGCGGTAGGGGCCGCCGCGTGAGCGCGGACAAGGTCGCGGCGGAAGTCGACCCGGTTGCCCGGGTGCTGCCGCTGCTTCCGCTCGCGCACCTCGACCGCGAGTTCGACTACCTCGTGCCGAAGGACCTCGACGAGCAGGCGCAGCCCGGGGTCCGGGTCCGCATCCGGTTCGCCGGGCGCCTCGTCGACGGATTCGTCGTGGCCCGCACCGCGACGAGCGACCATCAGGGCCGGTTCGGCTGGCTCGAACGGGTGATCTCACCGGAGCGGGTGCTGACCGAGGAGATCACCCGGGTCGTCGACCTCGTCGCCGGCCGCTACGCCGGAACCCGTGCCGACGTCCTGCGGCTCGCGATTCCGCCGAGGCACGCGCGGGCGGAGTCCGAGGCCGCGTCCGAACCGCCCGAGGCGTCCGGCACCGCGATCGCCACCGACGCGTGGGACCGGTACGTCCACGGCGCCGCTTTCCTGACGGCGCTGTCCGAGGGGCGCGCCCCCCGCGCGGTGTGGCAGGCACTCCCCGGCGAGGACTGGCCGGCGCGTCTCGCCGAACTGTCCGGGCTCGTCGCCGCCATCGGGGCGAGCACCGTCGTCGTGGTCCCCGACCAGCGCGACCTCGACCGGGTGGTCGCTGCCGTGGAGACGCTGCTGGGCAAGGACGCCGTCGTCGGACTCGCCGCAGGTCTCGGGCCCGCCCTGCGGTACCGGCGTTGGCTGGCGGCGCTCCGCGGAACCGCCAGGGTCGTCGTCGGGACCCGGAGTTCGGTGTTCGCGCCGACGCCGCGTACCGGACTGATCGTGGTGTGGGACGACGGGGACGACAACCATTCCGAACCGCGCGCACCGTACCCGCACGCCCGCGAGGTGGCGCTGCTCCGCGCGTACGCCAGTGGGTGTGCGGTGGTGCTGGCCGGGCACGCGCGCACCGCGGAGGCCCAGGCCCTGGTCGACTCGGGCTGGGCGCACGACCTCGTGGCCTCCCGGGACTCCGTGCGGGCGGCCGCCCCGAAGATCACCGCACTCGCGGACAGCGACCACGCCCTGGCCCGCGACCCCGGAGCGCGGGCCGCCCGGTTGCCCGCCATCGCCTTCGCCGCCGCCCGGGAGGCTCTCGGCGCCGGCCGGGGAGTGCTGGTCCAGGTCCCCCGGCGCGGCTACGTCCCCAGCCTCGCGTGCGGCAAGTGCCGGGCGCCCGCGCGGTGCCGGCGATGCAACGGACCGCTCGCGTTGCCGTCCGCGGCCGGTCCGGACGGGGCGGGAACACCCGCGTGCCGGTGGTGCGGCGTCGCCGACGCCGCACATCGCTGCCACGCGTGCGGAGCGCGGGCGCTGCGGGCCGTCGTGGTCGGCGCGGGACGCACCGCCGAGGAACTCGGTCGTGCCTTCCCCGGGGTCGCCGTGCGGATGTCCGGAGGGTCGGACGTCGTCGACGAAGTGAAGCAGGGCCCGACCCTCGTGGTGTCGACGGTCGGGGCGGAACCGGTGATGCCGGGCGGTTACGGCGCGGCATTGCTGCTCGACGGCTGGGCGCTCCTGGGCCGCCCCGATCTGCGTGCCGCCGAGGAGACGATGCGGCGGTGGATGACGGCGTCGTCGCTCGTGCGCTCGTTCGCCGACGGCGGTCAGGTGGTCGTGGTCGCCGATTCGGGCATTCCGACGGTGCAGGCGCTGGTCCGCTGGGATCCGGTCGGTCACGCGCGTGCGCAGTACGAGGAGCGGGCCGAGGTCGGATTTCCGCCCGCTATCCATCTCGCGGCGATCGACGGCAGCGCGAAGGCGATCGCCGACCTCCTGGACCTCGCCGATCTGCCGGCGAACGCCGAATTGCTCGGCCCGGTCGAGCTGCCTGCCGGGGAGCGGCTGCCGTTCTCCGGTGACGCGCCGGAGCCGGCGGAGGTGGAGCGCATGCTGATCCGGGTGCCCCGCGGGGAGGGGAAACCGCTGGCCAAGGCGCTGGGCGAGGCGCAGTCGGTGCGCAGTGCGCGGAAGGATTCGCTACCCGCGCGGGTACAGATCGACCCCATTCGCATCGGGTAGTTGACCGCCGTCACAGAAAAGGGGCCTTGTCGCGTCGCAATTGACGATATATCGTTGATGCATCAGCGATACAGAAGGAGGCTGATGATGGAAGACTTCCATTTCGAACACAGAGGTTCCCGACGGGAACGATTCGGACGCGAACGGATGGCACGGCCCGACGGGCCGCACCGTCACGGACACCGCCGAGGCGGCTTCGGCCCCGAGGGCGGTCCGGGCTTCGGGCCCGGAATGCACTTCGGCCGCGGACGCGGGCGGGGTGGCAGGGGACGGCGCGGCGATGTCCGCTCCGCGATCCTGCTGCTGCTCACCGAGCAGCCGATGCACGGCTACGAGCTGATCCAGCAGATCGTCGAACGCAGCGACGGGGTGTGGAAGCCCAGTCCCGGTTCGATCTATCCTGCGCTGTCGCAGCTCGAGGACGAAGGTCTGGTGCTCATCGAAAAGGTGGCGGGCCGCAAGACCGCGCGCCTCACGGACGAGGGCAAGGCCTTCGTCGAGGCGAACAAGACCGAACTCGGCACCCCGTGGGACGACGTGCGGGAGAGCGTCGGCAGGCCGGCCGAGGACTTGCGGGGCCTGATCGGGCTGCTGATGGGCGCTGCGGGGCAGGTCGCCGCGGTCGGTGACGACGAACAGGTCCGGCGGGCAGGCGAGATTCTCACCGAAGCGCGGCGTTCGTTGTATCGCCTTCTCGCAGAAGACGATCAGAGCGAAGCCGGCAAGGATGTCACCGACTCGTAGGGCGCCGCACCCCGCCGCGGACCCGCCGGCTCGACGCGACAGCGCGTGCACATTCTGGGAAGGTTCACAGCAATGTCTCAGTGAAGTCGGGAGAGATCATGAGGTTTCGGGGTGCCGGTGCGGTCGTCGCGGGTGTCGTCCTGCTGATGTCCGGCGCAGTGTCCACCGCCCAGGCGGACGACGCCTCCCCGCCCTCACTCGTCGTGCCCGCCGGCGCCGGGCTTCCCCAGACCGGTCGTAGTGCCGCCGCTGCGTACGCGCACGACCACCCGGGCAGCGCACCCGCCGGATCGAACGACTTCACGTGTACGCCCTCCGCGGACCACCCCGAGCCGGTCGTGCTCGCACACGGCACCGACGCCAGCGCGTACGCGGACTGGGCCGCCCTGTCGCCGATCCTCGCCGCGGACGGATACTGCGTCTTCGCCCTCAACTACGGCGGCGCGCCGGGTGCCGATTCGTTCGGGACCGAGGACATCGTCGCGAGCGCGGGTGAGTTAGGCCGGTTCGTCGACCGGGTCCGCGATGCGACCGGCGCCGACAAGGTCGACGTCGTCGGTTATTCGCAGGGCGCGAACGTCACCAGGTACTACGTCAACAAGCTCGGCGGTGTTCCGTTCGTCGACCACTGGGTCGGACTGGCGTCGCCCAGCTATGGGGGAGTGATGTACGGCCTCGTTCCGGTCGTGCAGGCGCTGCCCGGCGGCCCGGACTTCGCCCGCACGGTGACGTCGGTCGCCGTCAGCCAGCAGATGCAGGGCTCGCCGTTCATGAACGCCCTCAACGCGGGCGGCGACACCGTGCCCGGCGTCTCGTACACGACGATCGGGTCGCGGTACGACGAGATGATCCAGCCGTACACGAACATGGCGCTCCGCGGCGCCGGGGCGGTCAACATCCTGATCCAGGATCGATGCCCGGAGGACGGCACCGGGCACTTCCGGGCACCCTACGATCCGTTCGCGCTCGACCTGGTCCGTGCGGCGCTCGATCCGGATGCGGTTCCGCTCGCTCGCTGCGAGTTCGTGCCGATCGGTGCGGGTATCCCGGAGGTCGTCGTCGACGGCAACCGCTAGCCCTCAGGGACAGAGGCGGGGAGCCGTGCAGTGCACGGC
>NZ_JBFUHV010000161.1:0-20145 GCF_056402215.1 Rhodococcus sp. P4_B6
TGGAACTCTTCGCGGAACGACACCAGGCCGACACGCCGACACGCGGATCGGGGACCGATTCTTCCCCGACCGCCCGCCGGTCGGGCACACTGATACTCACGGCCACCGCCTGTCTTCGTCTCGAAAGTTCTCTGGAAGGAACCTCAAGATGATCAGGCGGTGGTCGCCTCATGCCGCTGCGACACGCCGAACAACACCAGCACCAACTGCCTCACACCACGGCAGTGGTTAAACGACAAGCTTAGAGCGCATCTGAAAACTCGGGATGATCGGCGTGTGACTGGTGAGGAATGGGTGAACTCCTGGTAGGTCAGTAGGTGCTTACGCCACGACCCGACCAGGAGTTCACTTGCCATCATCGCTCATCGCACTGTGTCCGTCATGCCCTACCCCGGATTCTGGGATCCGGCATCGGTGCGCGGTGTACTCGTCATCCTCGGTGACCGACGCTCAATGGGCGATTCTCGAACCACTGCTGCCTCCACCCGGCAACACCACCGGCAGCGGTGGCCGACCGGAAAAGCATTGCCGCCGTCTTGTACTCGATGCGATCTTCTATGTCGTGCGGGGTGGGATCGCCTGGCGGCAGTTGCCGGCGGAGTTCCCGCCGGCGATGACGGTGTACGCGATCTTCGCCCGGTGGGTCCGGGCGGGGGTCTGGCAGCGGATTCACGACGCGCTGCGTGATCGGGTGCGGGTCCACGGCGGCCGGAAACCGCTGCCGTCGGCGGCGATCATCGACTCCCAGTCGGTGCAGGGCGCCGACACCGTTGCCCGGTCGAGTCGTGGATACGACGCGGGGAAGAAGACGAATGGGCGTAAACGGCACATCGCTGTGGACTCGAGCGGGCTGCTGCTGGCGGTCGTGGTGACGATGGCCGGGATCCAGGACCGGGACGGCGCGGTCCGGCTGCTGGCTGCGATGCGCGCCCACTGCTCGACGATTTCTTTGGTCTGGGCCGACGGCGGCTATGCAGGCAGGCTAGTCGATTGGGCGAAACATGTTCTGTCCCTAACGGTTCAGGTTGTCAAACGCACCGACGATGTCAAAGGATTCAAGGTTCTGCCCCGGCGGTGGGTGGTCGAGCGGACCTTCGCCTGGATCTGCAAATACCGCCGCTGCCTCCGCGACTACGAGACCAGACCCGACCACCACGAAGCCGTCGTCTACATCGCCATGATCGCGACCATGTCACGCCGACTCGCCCGCACAGCGTGACACGAACGGGAGTTCTCAGACGCTCTCTTAGTCATGGCGCGGGGTTCTGCCACACAACGGGGAACAGGTCGCCGCTGATCGGTGAGCCGGGGGTCATCGGAGGGACAGAGAACCCGCCGATGCTGGCAATATGGTCGAAGCTGGTGCCGGGCCTCGGATCCCAGACGACTTGGTCGCCGGCGAAGATCGTTGTGACGGCACGGCGGGGGCGACGGGAATGGTTGGCGGGCGATCCGTGGACGGTCTTGGGATGGTGCAGTAGCGCATCGCCCGGCTCGGCGTCCCCGATGAACCATTCATGGCGGTCGCAGTCGGCGGAGAAATCGGGGAGTTCGGGGTAGGGCGAACGTTGATAGACGGCAGCAACCTCAGGATTGCCGCTGAAACTGCGGGGCCGGTAGACCGGACCGAGGTGTGAGCCTTTCAGGTAGTGAACGGCTCCGTTGTCGGTCGTGACGGTGTCGAGCGGGACCCAGATACGGAAGTACTGATCGCCGTCGATCGGCAGATAGGCGTAGTCCTGGTGGAAGGGCGCACCCTGGGCCGACCCCGGCTCCTGCGCGAACACCTGGTCGTAGAAGAACCGCAGCGACCTCACTGCAGGATGGATTTGGCGGGCAATGTTCTTGGTCGGTCCGCACAGAGCCCAGGCGTCGAACGCCGAGTCGACGAAGCGAGGAAATGCCTGGGAGAAGAAGCGAGGCTGACCCGGGGATGTGTAGTTCTGAGAGGTGGCGGGAACGTCGGTCATCAGCCGATCCACCGCGGTCCGGAGGTAGTCGATCCACGAGGGAGCGATCACGGCCTCGAGACGAGTAACTCCATTGGCAGCGAAATCCGCCCGCTCCTCGTCGGTGATCTCGCGGAGCAGTCCCTCGGTGGGGTGGTCGATATGATGCTGGGTGGTCATTGGCATTCCTTTGCAGGTGGTGACCGCGGCAGCGCGGCGGGACATCGTGATATCGGCGTCTCCGCCCCGGGCGCTGATGTCGCGGAACGGTGCCTACGGGGACGGTCCTTCTGATTACACAGAGGCGAGCAGGGTGGCGTTGGCCGTCCGGGTGATCATCGTGAGAATCTGCAACGAGTCAGCAGAATCGTTGTGCCCGCCGGGCCGCGGGTGGACCTGGTAGCCCAGGAGCGCAGTGCGGGACCCACCCGCAGCGCGATGGGCCGGGCGGGGTGGAGGCGCGACAGAGGCCCGTCGGCACTCAGCGGTGGGTGAAGGTCGGCGCGCGTTTCTCGATGAACGCGGACATGCCTTCCTTCTGATCGTCGAGTCCGAACGTCGTGTGGAATGCCCTCCGTTCGTAAAGCAATCCCTCGCCGAGCGTGGTCTCGAAGGAACGATTGACTGCTTCCTTCGCGAGCATCGCGACCGGTAACGACATCGATGCGATCGCCTCGGCGATACTCTGCGCCTGGCCGAGGAGTTGATCGGCGGGAACGATCCGACTGACCAGTCCGGCGCGCTCGGCCTCCGCCGCGTCCATAGTGCGTCCGGTCAGTAGTAGGTCCATGGCCTTGGCCTTGCCGATTGCCCGAGTAAGGCGCTGTGAGCCCCCGAGGCCGGGGATCACGCCCAAGGTGATCTCGGGCTGGCCGAATCTTGCGGTGTCAGCGGCGATGACGAGGTCGCACATCATCGCCACCTCGCAGCCGCCGCCGAGCGCGTATCCGGCTACGGCAGCGATGGTCGGCTTACGTACCGCTGCCAACCGTTCCCACCCTGCGAGAAAGTCGCTGGCGAAGACATCGATGTAGGTTCGTGGCCGCATCTCCTTGATGTCGGCGCCGGCCGCGAAAGCACGCTCCGAGCCGGTCAGGACGATGGCGCCGATTCCTGGGTCGTTCTCCAGGTCGTCGAGCGCGGCTATGACGTCCGCAAGCATCGCAGTGTTGAGGGCGTTGAGCGCCTGGGTCCGGTTGAGTGTGACCGTGCCGACCCGGCCCGTACGCTCGAGGAGGATCGTTTCGAACTCGTGCACCGCTGTTTCCTTTCGGTCCCATCTTGATTGTGGCCGTGTTGAGCTTGTGAAATGTCGATGTCAGCGCGAGAAGAAGTCGCAGAATGCATCCGCGCGTGCTCCGCGCCGGGGCTGCCGAATCCTGCGACCCTGCGGCCAGGTGGGTGGTCGCGTGCTACGGGTCGGTCGCGGCGCCGGACTGCGGACAGGGAACCCGGAGGGTCCGCGGCAAAGCACCGGTATCTCTGGTGTGACGGGGTCATTGGGTGGTGAGCACCGCCGCAACACCTACCGCCGCTGCGATCACGATCACCGACCAGAGGATCAGATCCCACAGTCGGCATTGTGTTCGGGGCTCGTCCCCGCGGACGGCTGGCGTCACCAACTCCGATTGTCTTTTCATTCGTAAACACCTCATGACCTCGACTGGTCCGGATCCGAATCCGCCACGACGCAGTGCGCGCTTGGGGGCAAGGTCCGGTGCTGCATCCGACCGACCGGGCGTCCCGATTGCTGTGCCAGTCCCGCTCGGCTAGCATCTGGCTGGCGGTAAAATATTTCACGACTAAGAAAGTCTAGCTCGGAAATAATTGACTAGCGATCTTTTCACTCTTATGATTATGTGATCCACAACACAATGTTGGGATCGGGTGCAGGCCCGGAAGGACGATCGGATGCACAGAAGAGGCGCGACCAATGGACGCGACGGACGAATTTTTCAGCTGGACCTCACGGCGAACCGTCATCGGGGCGGGTCATCTAGCCTCGGCGGCGTCGGGACGGCAACGGGTCCACTGTGACTCGGCAGACGAACTCCCACAGCGCGGCCTGGACGTCAGGCTCGTGGTTGCAGGACGCCACTGCCGCTTGATCACCTTCACCCATGGCGGCGACGACTACGTCGTAGTAGTCATCGGTTCGGTTCGCGGCCGACGCGACGTGCCCATCCGGGCGGTCGACGAGGAATCGTTACTGGTAGATGCGAGCCGGAGCGAGACGTCCGCAGAGATACTGATTGGGATTCCGATCGATCCGAGGACGGTAAGTCCCGAGCGGTGCCGCGAACGGATGCTGGCTTCCCAGCTGTGCCAGGGCGGACCGATCCGGCAAATGCTCAGTGTGACGGGGGTTCACTCGGTTCTGGTGCCGGTGCTCGCGCCCGCCAACCACGCGGCGTAACCGCCCCTCTCTGTCACGGCGAGGGCCCACGGGAATGCCGCCGCTTGCCCGACGACTCATGGGGTGGCATGCGCACGGTGCAGCACCGAACACAGCTGGTCCCCTTCGAAGCAGAGAGCAGGCTTTCATGCCATTCTTGGAGAAGTTTTTCACCGCTATTCTCACTCTGACCGGCGCCCACTTCGGCGCCTGGCCTCTGGACGAGGACGAGGATTCCGAGGACGGCACCTTCTGGTGGGAACAGGAATGACGAATCGGGCCTGGCGGTGCCTCCGGTGCCGGAGGCACACAGCCGACTGCAGCAGAGCAACCGGTCGCAGATCTCGGCCGGAACTCTGGTGACACGATGGTGTAGTGAGCCTTCAGTAATCGAGACTGGCGACATCGCCTTCCTCGGCGTGTGAGGCGTCGGACTGGTTGTCCATGTGGACCCCTGTCGAGGGCTGGCAGGGCAGCGCACGGACCTCCACCCCTCGCACCGGACCTCGGCCACGTATGCAGCGCATGGTGTGGGGTGGCTGCGCTAGTGCGGCGTGGCATAATCAAACCCGACGGTCGGGACGAAAGCGACTGGCACTCCCCGTAGTCCCTCGCCGCACCGAGCCCCTAACGTCCACCTTTCCCTTAGACCCGATCAGATGTGTGAATTCCCATGAACTCTCGTGAGCACCGCCGGTGGCGTCAGAGGCGTCGCGCCGCGTGGATCGAACCCAACCGCACACCCAATCATCCTGATCCCGAGGCGGATCGGCTCATCGAGTTCGCCGTCATCTGGGCACCATTCGGGGGAGCTACCGAGGAGGACATCCTTGTGAACTTCGGAATGACAACGCGCCGATTCATCGAGCGATTGTGGCAGGTCATCCCTGAATCGAACTGCGTCCAAGACGAGATACGCAGTTTAGCGAACGCATACCCGCACCACCGCCGACACCGACGGCCAGGCGTCTGACGATCCGACAGGTCTCAAGAACTGGCGCACGAAACCTGAGTAGGCACACTTCAGCAGGAACAATCGTGAAGATGCGGTACTGGCAGTGGCATTCGCGACCTTGCGTGCTTCCCTAGGAGCTGCTGAGCCCCCGTTCCGGAGGACAATGCAGGCGATTTCTCCATCGATTGCAGGGAGTAGAACTGCCGGCGGCGAGGAGCTGCGAGGTTCCAGTTGACCCGACATCAGGAAGGTATCACCGATCTATGGGCTCAGCGGATCCAGTGCCGCACGGATGTGGGAGATGAGATGCATCGCGGCATCGGTTTCACGGTACGTCATCCGCCGACTTTCGCCTATCAGTTTCCTGCCGGGAAGTGCACTATTTCTGCTGTTCTCGCGTGGGTGCCGTCCTGACGGACAGCGGCCTCCAGGGCAGCGCAGGAGTACTTCCCGTTCGCATATTCGCGGGGTGTGACCGCGTACCGGCGCTTGAACGCGGTAATGAAGTGGGAGGAGCTCGAATAGCCCACGGCGCGTGCCACTTCGCTCACCTTGTTTCCGGATCCGGTGATGAGTATGCGTCGCGCAGCGTCCAGCCGCTCGGATTTGAGAAACTGGTAGGGACTGACGCCGATCGTCGCACGGAAGGTATGCGCAAAGGCCGACTCACTGAGCTGAACCTCCCGCGCGATGTCGTTCACGGTGATCGACTCAGTAAGGTGAGACCTGATGTATTCGATCGCGGCCCGCGTGGGATCGGCCGCGGACTCTCGTGAGGCAACGTCCAGCGGATCTTGGCAGCAGACGATCTGCAGAAGCCGATACACGATCTCCTGTAAACAGATCGGCGCGAGTACTCGCTCGTCCAGTTCGCCATCGAGTGCACGAAGGAACCGGAGAACGGAGTGGAGTAGTCGTACGCCCACACCGAAGGTGCCGCTGCACTGGGTGCCACCTGCACGGCCACGGCGGGTGATCGGCACCGCCGCGGCATCGCTGACCAACACGTCTGTCGATACGCGGCGAATGATCGCCGTGTCGATCTGCAAAAACATCGCGAGGAAGGGCGCGTCGGCGGATGCCTCGACCACTTCTAGCGCGGGGCTCAGCCGGTCCGTGAAGACGACGCCCTCGAGGGAGCCGCAAACGTGCGCGGTGCGATCGACGTCCACCGACAGACGTCCCTGGATGACAAGACAGAAGGTGATGCCCGGCGTCGCTTCCCACACATACGGTCCGGGCGCATCGAACCGGCAGACCGTCAGCCCCGGCCGCACCTCCCGGGCGCCGACCCCACCCGCCCAGCAGTTCAGTTCGACGAGCATTTCCTTCACTGGCATCGCCTGTGTCACGCTGTCCACAACTGCTCCTTTCGTCCGAAGCAGTAGATGATTCGGCGCGGTCACATCCGATCCGACAAGCGGCGCGCGGCGAGCTGAATCGCCTCCCACACCGTCGCGAACGGAGGGGCATACGAGAGATCCATCGCGGCAAGGTCGTCGACGCTCATCTCGCCCCACCACACCGCCGCGGCAGTGTCGATCCTCTTGGCCGACTGCGTCCCGCCCACGATCTGCACGCCCAGCAACCGGCGCGTACGACGATCGGCAATGATCTTGGTGGCGATCGATGAGCGCTCGGGCATATACCCACTCGCCGTGCCGCCGACAGTGACCAGCGACTCCACCTCGAACCCCGCTTCGGTCGCCTCCCTAGTCCCGAGACCGGTGCGGGCGACCTCCACGTGAGTGCCCGCAGACACGAACCGGGTGATGGCGGTGCCCAGCACACCAGGGAACGCGTGCGACCCGCCGACGACGTTGAACCCACAGATGCGACCCTGCTTGTTCGCGTGGGTGCCCAGGGGTGCAAGAACGTACTTCCCCCGGATTCGGTCGATGACCTCACAGCAGTCCCCGGCCGCCCATACGCCTTTGGCGACCTCTTGCCGCTCGTTGGGCAAGTAGCCGCCGCGTTCGCCGATGGGCAATCCGGCGGCCACGCCGAGTTCGGTGGCCGGGCGCACACCGAGTCCGAGGACGACGACGTCGGTGGGGTAGACCTGTCCATTGCTGCCGGTGACCGACCGAACTTGGCCGTCAACACTGTCGATGTCGATCCCGGCGACCGTGGTGTTCGTGACGACGTCGACGCCGCCGGCTCGGACAGTTTCGCGCACCCTCTCACTCATATCGCTGTCGAGGCTGCTCATCACAGCACTGCGCGTCAGGAGGGTGGTGCTGAATCCGCGTTGCATCATCGCTTCGGCCATTTCGACGCCGATGTATCCGCCGCCCACCACCACCGCGCGGCGGCGGATGGCTATTCCATCGCGTGACCGGCGGGAGACGAGATCGAGCCAGTGCCGGGCATGATCGAGATCCTTGACCGGGTGCACGCCTCTCACCAGCTCACCCCCGTCGGTCACCGCCCACTGCGGGATGATCGGATGGGCACCGGTGGCGAGGACGAGCTTGTCGAATCGAATAACTTCCTCCTCACCTCCGGCGTTGTGGGCGTAGGTGACCGTGCGGGTGTCGAGGTCGATCTGTGTTGCGGTGACGTTCATCCGGAGGTCCACTCCCATCGCCCGATGCTTCTCGGGCGTGCGAGCGCTCAATTCGTCGGTCGTGCCGACCGTCCCGGACACCAGGTATGGGATTCCGCAGGCAGAGTACGAGGTGTCGGATGTCTTCTCGAGCGCGATCACGTCGACGTCGCGTCCCGCGGCTTTTGCGCTGCGCAGCGCCTGATGGGCCGCACTCATACCTGCGGCGTCGGCGCCGATGACGACGATCTGCTCGCGCTGTTTCGGTGGGACCGCTGTGCTCATCGCATCTCCGTCATGGTTGTGCATCGGGCAACCGCCCATTCGATCGTGTCGGCTGCCAGGTGTGTGCCGCTGAGCGCATCGATCTCGCGGATTCCTGTGGGGCTGGTGACGTTCACTTCGGTGAGCCTGTCTCCGATGATGTCGATTCCGACGAACACGAGTCCGCGCCTGACGAGTTCGGGTCCGAGTGTGTTGCAGATTTCGCGGTCCCGGGAGGTCACGGTGTCGCGCACGACGCGTGCACCGGTGGCCATGTTGCACCGGAATTCATCGCCGGCGCCGCCGGTCTCGACGAGGCGGCGGACGGATCCGATCGGCTTTCCGTCGAGGACGATCACGCGACGGTCTCCCGCTGTCTCCGCCTCCGGAATGTACTGCTGGACGACTACGTGCTGGTCACCGCGGACGGTGGCGGTGTCGAGTATCGAGTGCAGGTTCGGGTCATGCGGTCGCAGGAGCATGATCCCCCGGCCGGCCATTCCGTCGGTGGGTTTGAGAACTGCTGTGCCCCAGAAACGTACGGCTTCGACTATTTCGTCCCTGTCTGCGGAGACGAGGGTGGGGGGACCCAGTTCGGGCATCCGCAGGGCGAACAACTTCTCGTTCGCGTCGCGGAGCCCGGCAGGGGAATTGACCAGCAGCGTTTTGGTGGGATCGACCAAGTCGAGGATGAAGGTGGCACGAAGATAGTTGCTGTCGACCGGAGGGTCGGTCCGCATGAAGATCGCCGATACCTCGTCGAGAGGGAGGCGGCGGGATGCGCCACTGGTGTACCAGTCGGTGTCGGCGATCCATTTGTTCTCGCTCAAGACCGCTGGGCGCAATGTCACCTCCCGGCAATGGGCGAATGCGCGCCCTCGATCGATGCCGAGCTCGCCGATCGTTGTGGACAGCACGCGATGGCCGGCCAACTGCGCTTCCTCCATCAAAGCGATGGTGGTGTCGTGCGCGGGTGCCAGTGTGGCAAGGGGATCGGTGATGAACACGAAGTCCAACCGAAGTCCAGACCGGGCGTGCGGGTCGGTGAGCACCGGCGGGCCGCTCATGACGCCACCTCGCCGGTAGTGCGATGCGCCGACTCCCCTGTCCATGCGACTGGTACCAGGCCGCTGTGCATGGCCCTTTGGGGTCCCTGTTCGCGGGCGGCGACACCGAACCGGGTGCGGTCGTCGGCGGAGTCGTCCCCCCAGATCGATGCGTAGCCGTCGCGATGGCGCCGGGCGTCGAATACCCGGTCGAGGTCGGCGAGGGTGTCCCAATGGACGATGGTGAGCACGGGTCCCAGTGATTCACGGGATTGGGCCAGTGCCTTTGCCGCTGCCCTCGATGTCGCGTCGCCGAGGTCGACGACCGTGGTGGGCAGCCGCCATCCCATTCGATGCCTGATGTCATCGGGAATCGTTCCCCCCAGCAGTACCCGCCCGCCGCCGGAGCCCAACTGGTCGATCCGGTCGAAGGCCCGCCGCCTGATGGGTTCGCTGGGCAGGGGAGCGGCACGATTCTTGAAGAGGGCCAGCTGGCCGAGAATCGCAGCGATGGCAGTCTTGGCGACGTCACGGTGCACCGCGACGGTGTGCAAACCGAACGGTCCGCCCGCGTTGTGCACCCGAACTGCTTCCGCGATGTCGGAGGCCATCGTCGCGAGTTTGTCATCCGCGAGCCCGGGGTAGACGATCGCGGCATTGCCGCCGCCGGTCAGAGTTCGCAGGGGCACGTGTGTCCGGCGCTCGGCTCGGCTGGCCCGGCTCAGGGTGGACTCGTTCGCCCGCACGTGCAGCGTCTTCAGTGCGGTACTACTAATGAGTGCGGCGCCCACGTCGACGCCAGTGCCCTGCACGATATTGAGAACGCCGGCGGGAAATCCCAGCCGGTCTGCGATGAACGCGACCGCCACCGGTGACAAGGGACCGCGTAGCGACGGCTTGACCACTACGGTGTTACCGGCGGCCAGTGCCGGGAAAACATTCAGGAGCATCTCGGAAAACGGTGCCCCCCAAGACAGTACGTGACCGGAGATGCCTGCGGGTGTGGGCCTAGGGTTTAGGACCTCCCGGGTGAGGATCGTGCGCGCGATCCTCAGTGTCGATTCGATGGTGGCGAGGGAATCGTCGTATCCGAGACCTGTCTCGGTCGACTGCAGGCGTGCCAGTTCGGGTGCCGCCTCGGCGAGCCGGTGCAGCAGCAGAGCCAGCAGCTGGTCCCGGGTGTGTAGCTCGGACCACGGACCCGACAGCGCGTCACCGGCGGCCGAGATCGCCCGATCGACGTCGAATCGAGATGAGAGGGGCACAACCGTGGTGATCGTGCTGTCGGAGGGGTTCCGGATCTCGTACTCGTAAGGCGCGGCCGGAAACACCCACCTTCCGTCGATGAGGTTACGTGCGTAGTGCTCATCGGTCGGTAGTTCGATGGTTTCCAGCAACATGATGGATCCTTCCGAGTTCGAGAGGGGTACTGCGTTCAGGCGATGAAACGGTCGAAGAACAGCCGGTCCGCGGAGGCCCCACGCTCGCGCACCAGCGCTCGCAAGGCCGCGTCGACCATTCCGGCAGGGCCGGCGAGATAGATGTCGTGATCACTGAGATCGGTCCAGTCTTCGGCGACGTGGTCGATCACACGCCCTACCCGGGAATCGTCAAACACGTCCCATCCCGCTGGCTCGTTGCCAGCGAGGTCGGGATCTTCGACCGAGACGGCGACACGGGCACCCAGTTCGTTCAAGCGGGCGAGCCGATCGAGGAGAACGATGTCCCCGGCCATACGTGCACCGATGTACAGGTCCACCCGTCGCGCCCGGTTCTCGACGAGAAGTTCCTCGGTGATCGCGAGGATCGGTGCCAGCCCGGTGCCGCCCGCAATACACACCGCCGGACGCTCGGACCCCGGTTGTACGTATGCACGCCCATACGGTCCTTCGACGAGGATTTCCTCGCCCACCTGGACCTTGTCGAAGAGCCAACTCGATGCCGCGCCGCCGGGCTTGGCGCGGATGATGAATTCCACGGTGGTGGAGCCGGCACCGTCGGCGGGGTGCGCCATCGAGTAGGCCCGCCGAACCCCGTCCGGTGATTCCAGGAGCATGAACTGCCCTGGCAGGAAGTCGATGGGTGAGCTGAAGTCGAGGGTGAACAGAGCGGTATCGGGGGTCAGCGCTTCGCGGCCCAGGAGTCGGGCAGTCACACGCTCGGGCACTGCCTCTCGGCTCACCGTCGGCCCGTCGAGTATCGGTGCCTTGACTGTGCAGTTGGCCGTGGGAATCGATTGGCACATCAGGATCCGATTGCCGCGTCGGCGATCACGTTCGGAGAGTCCGGCGGCGTCGGGCCAGAGGTTCTTGACCTCCCCGTCCACGAGTTGCGCGCGGCAACTGCCGCATCCACCGCTGGCGCATTCGTAGGGCAGGGCCAGTCCGGCCCGGAGGCCGGCCCGAAGAAGTGTCTCTTCGGGCCCGCACGTCACCGGTCCTTCGTAGCCACTGAAGTTCACTGTGGCAGTCATGGTCTCAGATCTCAATCGGATTCGGTCCGCAGACCGACGGAGTCGAGGAGCGAGTGCCAGTCCTGGCGGACAGCGGAAGCAATCTCGTCCGCGGACGCCCCACTCGGTGACGCGACGATCCGGGCACCGGCCTCGATCATCTCGTTCCCGCGTGCGGACCATTCACTCAAATGACCTTGAAGCACATTCAGATTGCCGGGATCGGCGGCGACGAGGAATTCGACCAGGGCCACCGACCAGCGCTGACTCCGGAGGCTGTCCCGCCAGAGGTTCTCCAGAATCAGCGAGTCCAGTCGCGCCCCGACCCGGGCGGTTTGACGCCGGAGCTGGACGAGGAAGAGCTGATCCGCAATGGCCTTGGTCACCAGATTGGTCGCGACGAATGCTCGGTCCCAATCGAATTCCACGAGGGCCCATTCGAATGCGGCCCGAATCGGCTGCCAGTCGGGGCGCTCGGTCCAGAATTCCTTCTCCGCGGTGCCGAAGCCGCGTTCGGGATGCGTCAGCTGCAGTTGGGTGGTGCGGTACGCGGCGAGCTGCACCCGGCGGAGCTGGTCCGCGGTCTGGAAAGCGGCACAGTTGGCGACATAGCTACTGATCGCGAGCTGCTGAACGTAGGCGGACAACATCTGCTGGCTGTGCGCGACGTACCGCGTCGGGGTCAGTGCCCGCACCAGCAGGGTCAATGCCTCATCCGAAAGCGACTCGTCGGAGCCTTCGCCGTCGAACTGGGCGATCAAACCCTCGACGTACGTCTCCTGATCATCCTGGTCGGCAACATAACTGCCGTAGGTGACGGTATCGGGATCCCTGAAGGCATCCCAGTCGGCGACCGTCAATTTCATCGAGTCACGGTGCTCGCGCAACCACACGTTTCCGTGCACGTCGGGCCCCATTTCGAGTGGCACGGGCCCGATGGTGTGGTTCATGTTGTGCGTGAGCACTTCGTACTCGGTGGGCCGTCGCCCGAGATTGCCGAACGCACTCCAGGTCTTGAGCCCGCGCGAACGGGACCGCGGTGTCTTGTTGGTCATAGCTTCTCCTGTCCGGAGTTCTGGTAGAACCAGACGTATTCATCGGTGCGAGTCTTGAGGCGCCCCTTGAACGAGGGCATGTCGATCTCGAGCGCGGCCAGCTGATAACTCTGGCCGAAGTGCTTTTCCAGGCTCGACTGGGTCAGGCGGCACGCTCCGCGTGTGTGGATGCGGACGTAGTCCTCGCGGTCGAGTACCAACACGTCCTGTCCCGGGTTGTCCTCCTCGATCGCATCGATCACCGCCTCCGCAAGGTTGCCGGCCCGGATGACCGGACCCACAAGGTCGGGGGACGACTCGTCCGAGGCATCCATGTCGACAATGGTCATGAGTGTGAACTCCTACGGTCAGTGATGCGCCACGGCCGGCGCCTTGAGGCGAACTTGAATGACACCGTCCACGATTCGGACGTCGTGCTTGTGCAGACAGGTGTCTCGGGGATTGACCCCGGAACCGGTCAGCGCGTCAAACTGCCATTCGTGTGCGCGGCAGGTGACGACACCGTTCTCGAATTCCCCCTCGACCAGCGAGATGCTCTGGTGTGGGCAGATTCCGTCGTACGCGCGGACCTCACCGTTCACCTTCACCAAGAGCACTTCGTCGTCTCCGACGTCGAACGATTCCATCTCGTCGTCCCACAGTTCGTCTTCGGCGACCAGGTCGACGAAGTCGTTGCCGGGCTCGTCAGCCATTGGAACCCACCTGCTCTCGGAAGCGAACGTCGACCCATTGCAGCGGTGGAATCGTGCGGGTGCCGAGTAGCGCGCCGAGGGTGGCGTCGGACGTCATCACGGTGCCGTCCACGAGCACGTCGTATCCGGGGTTCACCTTGGGTTTCGGGACCCGCCGGCCCACCGAATGCGCCGCGACCTTGCGGGCGATCTGGTCCCAGGTGTCGTCGGTGTCGACGGCCACGAGGACGGGGACGAAATCGCCGACGAAACGGCCGGTGATGGGGAAGGGTGCCATGTCAGTTCTCCTTGCCGATCGAGTGAAGTCCGAGATCAGATCGAGATCGGTTCGCGTTCAACGGATTCCTCCACCGGTTCGGGCTTCGACGGGAGATAGTCCTTCGCCCAGGCGTAGTCGTACACATCGTCTCCCATCACGTCCGGGGTCAAACCCATGTAGAGCAGTCCACCGGCGAGGTCGGCCGGGAGAATCTGGCCGTCGATGAAGCGGTCGATGAAGTTCTGGTGTCCGGCGTAGCGCTCGGGGTCCTGCTCGAAGCACCACTTGGAGATCTCGGAATCGAAGTGGTAGAGCCGACCCTTGTAGGTCATGCTGTGGTCGGCGAGATCGTGCCGGGCGAACGCCGATCCCAACGGGAGTTGGGTGAGGTTGCACAGCGCCGGCAACGTGTCCGGCAGAGTGTCCTCGATCCGATCACTGTTGACGTTCTTGATGATCTCGTCCCACATCACACCCCAGTTCTCTTCCCAGGTGGGGTACTTCTCCCGCAGCCATTCCCGTTCGTCCTTGGAGACGCCGGCATTCGGCTTCCAGAACAGCGTCGGGCGCCAGAACCAGGTCCCCAGGTGCATGGCGTGATGGCCGTTCTCGAGCGAGTACAGGAACTGGTCCCAGTACCAGGGCTTCTTCAGCCCGTAGTCCTCGAGGATCCGTTCGTGGTGGTTGACGATCCACTCGAGCATGAACTCCTTGAAGCTCATCTTGCGCTGATCGAGGGGTGTGTAGTAATCCATCGCCGGCCCGGTCAACGTCTGGAACAGCCGGGTGGACCGCCAGAAGGCGACATCGAGTGCCTTCTGTGCGCGGGCGGGGTCGTGCTCCATCAGGATGGAGAGGGTGGGGAAACCCTGCTGAGCGTGGCGCGCCTCATCGGTTTGGATGGAGGACAACAGGTTCGACCAGTTGATGTCGCCGGCAGCCATGGCATCGGCGGCCAATGCGACGAACTGGACGTTGGTGAATCCGTGTTCGACGGTCAGGCTCGTCGCCAGCGCGGCCTCGACGCAGTCGGCGTTGAGCATCGCATCGTCGAAGAAGTTCTTCACCGCCAGGACACCCCACTCGTTGGTGTGGAACGCCTTCTGCGACCAGTCGAAACGCGGATCCTGCTTGAGCAGATCGTGGGAGAAACGCAGATCGAGCTGGGCGTGGCGGGTCTCGTCGAGCATTCCGAAGACCCCGAGATTGCGCCAGCGCGGGGTCGGCGCGAACCGGCAGAATCGGCTCTGCATGGTCACTGCCATGTGCTCGACCATGCACGTGGTGCCCATGTGCAGATGCGATGCGGCGACGTGCGCGGGATCGAGCTTTTCGTAGGTGCCGGAACGTACCAGGGCGCTGCTGACGGCCTTGACGCCCGACTCCTTCTCACGCTGGATACGGACGTAGTCGCGGTACGACACCCGGAACGGTTCGTCCCATTTGTCCCAGGCCTCCTTCGGTACGTCCCCCGCACCGCTCCAACTCGTCGGGAACGCCACCGCCGGATCGACGTAGCTCAGTTCCCAGTCGAGGTCTCGCGAGATGTCGTACCAATCGTCCCGGTTCAGTAACATATTGTGCGCCTTCCATTGTGACGGTATGGGCGGTGGTCTTCTGGATGGTTCGGTTCAGCTGGATGGTTCGGTTCAGCGGTCATCGTTTGACCCGCAGCACTCGGTAGTTGGTGTACTCGAGGACACCGTGGATGGACTGTTCGACTCCGAGGCCGGACTGCTTGACGCCGCCGAACGGAACATCGGAGGAGAGCATCGGGTGCTGGTTGACCCAGACCGTGCCCGCTTCGACCCGTTGGGCGACCTCGGTCGCGCGCTGTTCGTCGGAGGACCACACCGAGGCGCCGAGCGCGAGTTCGGAGTCGTTTGCTCGTGCGATCACATCATTGATGTCGGTGTAGGTCAGGATCGGCAGGACCGGGCCGAACTGTTCCTCGCGAACCAGGGGCACGGAGTCGTCGACCCCGCGCACCAAGGTGACCGGGTGGAAGTAGCCGGGGCCCTCGGGGACCTCACCGCGGAAGTACACGTCGGCGCCGCGGTGGGCCGCATCATCGACATAGCCACGCACCTTGGTGAACTGGGCGGCGTTCTGGACCGGGCCCATGTCGACTCCGTCGTCGAGCCCGTTGCCCACCTTCACCCCCTTGGCGACCTCGGCCAGAGCTTCTTCGATCGCGGGGGCGAGGTGCTGGGGCACGTAGAGGCGCTTGAGGCCCGCGCAGACCTGACCACAGTTCGACAGGGCGCCCCAGTACAGGTCCGCCGCGATCGACGCCACGTCGACGTCGTCGAGGACGATGCCGGGATCGTTGCCACCGAGTTCGAGGGTCAGGCGCTTGAGGGTCGCGCCGGCGCCCGCCATGATCGACTTCCCCGCGCGTTCGGACCCGGTGAACGTGATCTTGTCGATCCCGGTGTGAGCCGTCATCGCCCGGCCGAGATCGTCGCCGCCGCTGAGCACCTGCAACACCCCCGGGGGGAGGATCTGCTGCGCGAGCTCACCCAGGCGCAAGGTGGCCACCGGGGTCAGGGGTGAGGGTTTGACGATGATCGGGTTGCCGGTGATCAGGGCGGGGCCGATCTTCCACAGCGCCAGCAGGAGGGGATAGTTCCAGGCGGTGATGCCCCCGACGACACCGACCGGTGCGCGGTGCACCTCGATCAGCTCGTCGTCGTTGTCCCGGATGACCTCGACAGGAATGTCCCAGCTCGCATACCGCTCAAGACCACGCAGACCCGATTCGATCTCGCCGGCGGCCTTCGCCAACGGCTTTCCCTGTTCGAGGGTCACCAGACGGGCCAGTTCGTCGATGTTGGCACGCACGTGGTCGACCAGGCGAAGGACGATGCCTTGTCGGAAGGGGAGGTCGTGCGTAGCCCAGTTCTTGGCGGCGCGCCGAGCGGCAGCGACCGCGGCGTCCAGGTGCTCGACTCCGGCGTCCGGAACCTCGATGAAGGCCGACTCGGTGGCGGGGTTGATCACGGGGATCACCGCTGCGGTGGTCGTGATCTGTCCGTCGATGGTCAGCCCAGGTGGGGTGATGTTGGACAGAGAATCTGCGGCGATACTCATGGTTGACTTCCTTCCGGGCGGAAGAGGGTCTTGAACTGTTCCGCGGTGTAGACGTGGTTTCGGGCCTTCTCCTCGCGCGGGTCGGAGATCTTGACCTTGGCGGCGGGCCGGGCGGAAATGCGGTCGGCCCACGCTTTGACGTTGGGGTAGTCGGCGACATCGACCCCGTGCCCGGCGGCCACCCGAGTCCACGGGAAGGTCGCGATGTCCGCGATCGAGTACTCGCCGGCGAGGTACTCGCGATCACGTAGCCGGTCATCCATGACGCGGTAGAGGCGGGCCACCTCGCCCGCGTAGCGGTTTCGGGCGTACGGGTTGTCGATTCCCTGCTTCGGGGCATGCGAGACGAAGTGGGCGGCTTGTCCGGCCATCGGTCCCTGGTTGGCCACCTGCCAGAACAGCCAGCACAGCACTTCTTGGCGGGCGATCGGATCCTCGGGGAGCAGTCGTCCGGTCTTCTCCGCCAGGTAGAGCAGGATGGCACCGGATTCGAAGATCGCCAAGCGCCGGCCACCGGGGCCATCGTGATCCACGATGGCCGGCACTTTGCTGTTCGGATTGATTTCGACGTACTCCGATTCGAACTGATCGCCCTCACTGATGTCGGTCCAGACGATCTGGTAGTCCAGTCCCAGTTCCTCCAGCGCGATGAGCACCTTCCGCACGTTGGGGCTTGTGTAGTAGTAGAGATCAATCATCGAACGATGCTCCAAGACAGTCGATTACCGGCGAGCTAGATGTCGTACTGCTTGCGGATGCGGTCCATGTAGTCCACGAGGTTCGCTTTGGACTGGACATATCCGGATCCGAGCCACTGCTGCGGCTGGTCGGCGATGTGCCGCAGCGTCGAATACACCGAGGCGTCGATCGAATGCAACTTGTCGCCGAGGAAGAAGTCCTTGTCGGCCAGGAAGTCGGACAGGGCATCGATGTCCGCCCGGAAGAACTCGACGACGACCTCCGCGCTACGTCGGCCCATACCCTGGCCGTCGAACTCGGTGAGGATCCGGCCCCGGAACCCGTCCAGGCCTTCGCGCATCTCCGGGGTCACCTCGGCGCCCTGAACGATGTACGGGATGTAGGTCTCCCACCCGCTGTCCTCACGCCAGCGCGGCTGGATGATGCCGCTCCAGTACAGGTGCTCCTCGATCAACCGATTGAACGCGAGAGCCAGGGCACGCTCCTGCTTGCTCAGATCCGCATCGAGCTTGTCGCCGTACTTGTCCTTCAGGTAGGCCAGGATTGTGTTGGAGTCGCCGACCTTGGTTCCGTCGCTGTCGACGATGTACGGGAGCTTGCCGTGGGGTGAGTCCTGGTCCAGCGTTGCCAGGTCCTGCGTCTTGTGCTCGAACTCGACACCCGTGAACTTCAGGTAGTTGACTACCTTGGTGACGTACGGGCTGATGTCCGGGATCCCCCAGGCGGGAACATATCCGTAGACGGTGATCATCGTGTGTGACGTCCTTCTGTCTCGATGGGATGGAGATTCATTGGCGAACAGGGTGCGAGCTGTTGCTCACCACTGGAGGAAGGTTCCGTCCGAGTGCTGGAACCGGCCCGAGTTCTCGGGGGTGAGGTTGTCGATGTTCTTGATCAGTCCGGCGGCGGCCTGTTCCGGGGTGATGTAGGTGTGCTCGCCGGGGAAGTCCTTGGTCAGGTCGGTGGCGACCATGCCCGGATGGAGCATGAGCACGCTGATCCCGTTCTTGGACAGGTCGTGGTGCAGGTTCAAGCCGGCCATGTTGGCGGCGGCCTTGGAGATCCGGTAGCTGTACATGCCTCCGGAGGTGTTGTCTCCGAGGGATCCGACCCGGCTGGTGACGATGCCGACCTTCGCGCCGGGCTGCAGGAGCGACCGCAGTGCYTCSAYSGTSCGCAGCGGTCCGAGGGTGTTGATCTCGATCTGTTTGCGGACCAGGTCGTACTTGATCGACCCCAGTTCGTCGAGCCACATGACCCCGGCGACATGGATCAGGGCGTCCAGTTTGGTACCCGCTGCGGTGAGCCGGGACGCGAGCGCCTCGACCGATTCCTGTGATGTGACATCGACGTTCGGTTCGACGGTGATGCCGTCGGCGGTGAGGTCGGCGCCGTCGAACAGGCAGGCGGCGATGACGTTGTCGCCGCGCTCGTGCAGCTGGCGGGTAATCGAGTGCGCGATGCCCTTGTCGGCACCGACGACCAATACTGTGGACACTGTCCAAACTTCCTTTCAGGCGAGGACGCCGGCGGTGGCGTCCTGCTCGGTTCCGATGATCTTCTGTGCAGCGAGCGAAGCGATTTCGTCGTTGCTGTAGCCGATTTCTGCGAGAATCTCGGCGTTGTGCTGGCCGAGTAGCGGCGCACCCCTCGGTGCATCCGGAACGGTGCCCAGGAACCGGGCCGCCACTCGTGCCTGCCGCACACGCCCGGCGACGGGGTGCTCGGATTCGACGATGATCTCGGCGGCCTTGACCTGCGGGTGTTCGATGACCTCGGCCCGTGTGAGGATGGGCGCGGCCGGTACGTCGAACTCGTCGAGCAGCGCCAACCACTCGGCAGAGCTCTTGTCCAGCAACACAGATTGGATGAGTTCGAGACGCTCATTGATGTGCTTCGACCGACCCACCGGGGTGGAGAATCGCTCGTCCTCGATCCACTCGGGGTGACCGAGCGCCTTGCACATGCTCTGCCACTCGCCGTTGCTGTTCGTGGCGACGGTGATGTAGCCGTCCGCGGTCTGGTAGATCAAGTCGATGAAACTGCCGCCCTGCGACAGCGGCACGGGCTGGTCCGGGAATGTGTAGGCGCCCATGTCCGATGCCCACAGGAACGAGAGCACCGCCTCGAGCATCGACAGGCGGATGTGCTGGCCCTCCCCGGTGCGTTCGCGGGCGAATAGTGCCGCCGAAAGCGCTTGGGAGGCAACAATGGCGCTGAGTTTGTCGGGGAGGATGGTGCGGATCAGGCGGGGTCGTTCCTCGTCGGATCCGGCCTGGACGGTGGTCAGGCCGGTCAGGGCCTGGATCAGCGAATCGTAGACCCGCTGGCCGGAGGCGGGGCCGCGTTCACCGAATCCGCTCATCGAGAGATAGATGAGTTTCGAGTTGAGCGGGGCGAGGTCGTCGTATCCGATGCCGAGGCGCTCGACGACGCCCGGCCGGAAGTTCTGCACCACGACATCCGCGGTGGCGACCAGCTTCTTCAGCACCGCAACGCCTTCCGGCGTCTTCAGGTCGAGGGTCAGGGACCGCTTCGACCTGTTGACGTTGACGAACATCGCCGACATGTCGCCGGAACGATTGGGCAGGGAGCGGACGTGATCGCCCTTGCCGGGCACCTCCACCTTGACGACGTCCGCGCCCTGGTCGCCGAGGATGTCCGTGGCCCAGGGGCCCGACATCATCGAACACAGGTCGACGATCTTGATTCCGGTCATGGGGCCACTCATGAAGGGC
>NZ_JBFUHV010000162.1:0-19731 GCF_056402215.1 Rhodococcus sp. P4_B6
CACTGGAGAGCACTGGAGAGTCACGAGGTCATTGTCGAGACCATCGCAGCCACCACCACCCGCACCGGCCTGCGCGTGCGCGCCGAACTGGACACCGCCGAATATCCCACCGGCGTCAAGATTCCCGACCGCGACATGGCCGCCCTCACCGACACCGGAACCCTCACCCGCCACGACTTCCACGGCGAATGGAACTACACCCTCCACCCGAACCCCGACACGCCCGAACCTGACTAAGTTAATTCATCGCAGGCCCTAAGTGCGACGTGGGGGACCTGTCTCCGTGTCTCTAGCTCGCAGCACCCGGTCGACCCGTCCGGCATTCCCGTCGATGTGCTCGGCGACAATCTGTGCGGCGCTGATCGAGTCGCCGGCCTGGATCGCTGCGAGGATTACCCGGTGCTCATCGATGATGGATTCGGGCTGTTGATATTCGCGCTCGCCGACAGATAGTGCCATCAGGTAGAACTCGAGTTCCCTGACGAGCTCGGCAAAGTATGAGCTGATCCGTGAGCTTCCCAGGAGGCCAACCAGAGCGGAGTGGAACTGAAGGTCCCTGGTTACGATTAGGCGCGGTTCACCAGCTCGTGCCGCCTCTGACAATCGATCGAAAGAGTGCTGCAACTCGGCGACCGTACTCGCCTCTGGCGCGGAAGTCCCCGCCGCGGCCACCTCGAGCGCACGGCGCGCTCGATACAGCTCCCTCACTTCGTCACTCGACGGTTGCTTGACCACAGCTCCACGGTTGAACTCGTAACGAATCAAAGACCCTTGCTCGAGCAGCCGCATCGCCTCACGAACGGTGTTCCGGGAAACGCCGAGGGCCGACGCGATCACGCTTTCGCGGATGGGATCGCCGGGGCGCAGATCCCCTTTCATGATCTTGTCGGTCAATCCCTCCGCGACCTGGTCGGCCGTGCTTTTCCTGCTGAGGGCGATGTCATCGAAGGCGGTCACACAGCTCAGTGTAGAGAACTCTAGATAGATGCTCTACTGTAGAAATGTCCTACAATCCTAACTGGGAGGTCACGTGTTCACATCCACCGACGGCGGCGCACTGTGGAGCGCGCAAGCCCACATGCCATCGATTGCAGATCGTCGGATCATCATCACCGAGGGCTCCGGCGCATATGTGAGCACGAGTGAGGGTGCACAACTCCTCGACGCAACTGCAGGCCTGTGGCACGCGAACATTGGCCACGGGCGGGAGGAGCTAGCACGCGTCGCGTACGACCAACTCCGCAAGCTCGAGACCTATCACGTATTCAATCGCTTCGCGAACGACCAGGCGCTTCGCTTGGCCGATCGGTTGGCCTCGCTCGCCCCGTTCGACAACGCCAAGGTGATGTTCGGCAGCGGTGGATCAGAAGCCGTCGAGAGTGCATGCAAGCTCGCGCGGCGCCACTGGCAGCTCGAGGGAAAGCCCGAGAAGCAGATCATTCTGAGCCGGCAGTACTCGTACCATGGCATTCACGGATACGGATCGAGCATCGCCGGCCTTGACTTCAACCGCGAGGGTTACGGAACCGAATCGCTTATCCCGGAGACCGCACGGATGGACCATCTCGACGTCGACGCAGTCGAAGCCCAGATCCTCGAGATAGGCGCAGGCAAGATTGCCGCCATGATCGCCGAGCCGATTATGGGAACGGGCGGAGTCTTCCCGCCTCCACCCGGCTACTTGGAGGGGCTGCAGCGCCTCGCCGCCGAACACAACATCCTTTTGATCGCCGACGAGGTCATCACCGGTTTCGGTCGCACTGGTTCAATGTTCGCCAGTGAGCACTTCGGTTTCACACCAGACATGGTGCTGATGGCCAAGGGCATTACATCCGGATACATCCCTCTCGGCGGTGTACTGGTCGCGCCGCGAATCTGGGAGCGTTTCTACGACGGCCCGGAAGCCCCGATCTACCGCCATGGAACAACTTACGCTGGTCATGCCGTCGCCTGTGCCGTCGCCTGGACCCACCTCGACCTTCTTGAAAGTGAGCAACTCCTTCCCCGCGTCACCGAACTGGCTGCGGTACTGGATACCGCCTTGGCCGGTATCAGCAAGACCGACGGCGTCGTCGAAGTGAGGAACAGCGGACTGATCGGAGGCATCGAACTCGATCCGGCGATACCCGGTGATGCCATCGCAGATTACGCACTGGACCACGGTGTCATTCTGCGTGTGCTGCGCGGCAACACGATCCAGATCAGCCCCCCCTACGTGGTTACCGACGACGAAGTCGAGCGGATCGTCGAGGTCGTCGAGAGCGGAATCGCAGCTGTACGGGTGTCGGCATGACCGGGCACGTAGTCGGTGTTCGCACCCTCGTTCCGGCAGACCCGACCGTCCTCGCGGCATCCGACCGAGTTCTCGGCCGACTGTCCAGCGACCTCCGCCTCGGCGCAGGCATCGCACTCCGCGAGTCACCTCGCGCACCGTTCGGGGTCGACGACCCGGGCACTGGCACCCAAATCGCTACAGTCTTCGACGCCGATGCCGATACCGCACAACGAGCTGTCGACATCGCCGCCGAGGCGGGCCGAGAATGGGCTGCCACCACCACCCGACACCGCAGCGACGTCTTGCGCCGCGCGTACGACCTCATGGTCGAACAGCGAGACGACCTCGCCCTGCTCATCTCCCGCGAAATGGGCAAGCCGCTCGCCGAAGCATATGGTGAGTTCACCTACGGATCGGACTTCGTCAGGTGGTACGCGGACGAAGCAGTTCGGCCCGGCGGTACCGTCCGGCCGAGCCCCAACGGCGACGGCAGGCTCCTCTCAAGCCGGTCACCGGTCGGCCTGTGCCTGCTCATCACGCCATGGAACTTCCCACTTGCCATGGCGACGCGGAAGATCGCTCCGGCGCTTGCAGCCGGATGCTCCGTCATCCTCAAACCGGCGGCTCTCACACCACTTACGAGCCTGTTGTTCGCCGATATCCTGCGGGAAGCAGGGGTCCCTGATGGGGTCGTCAATATCGTGACCAGCTCGAAGGCCAGCGAGTTGAGCAGCACTGTGATGTCCGATCCGCGCGTGCGGAAGGTCTCCTTCACTGGTTCAACACCAGTCGGCGTCCGGCTACTCGAGCAGGCTGCCGTCAACGTACTGCGCAGTTCGATGGAACTCGGCGGGAACGCACCCTTCATCGTTCTCGACGACGCCGATCTCGAACACTCCGTTGCAGGCGCTATGAAAGCCAAACTGCGCAATGGTGGGCAGTCGTGCATCGCGGCGAACCGCATTTTGGTGCAGGAAGGCATTGCCGACGCGTTCACCGAGGCCTTTACCGAGTCGATGGCCAAGGTAACGGTTGGCCACGCTTTCGGTGAGGGAGTCGAGTTGGGGCCTGTCATCGATCGGAAGGCACAGAACTCGATGACCGAACTCGTCGACACCGCACTCGGACAAGGGGCTAGCCTCTTGACCGGCGGAGTTGCGATCGAGGCTGACGGACACTTCTTTGCGCCGACCGTGCTCGATCATGTTTCGGCCGACTCGACAATCGCCAAGACGGAGATCTTCGGGCCTGTCGCCACGATTACCCGCTTCACGACAGACACCGAGGCCGTCGCTCTTGCGAACGATACGCCGTACGGGCTCGCCGGATACGTCTTCGGGCAGGATCTCGACCGCACTCTCAAGGTCGCCGACCGACTCGAGACGGGCATGGTGGGTATCAACCAGGGCGTCGTCTCCAACGTCGCGGCGCCATTCGGTGGGGTCAAGCAGTCCGGGCTCGGACGCGAGGGCGGAGCCGAAGGGCTTGAGGAGTACCAGGACACACGCTTCTACAACATCGCGAACCGCTGACCTGACGGCAAACGCCGCCCGGACTGGTGTGAAACCTGCCCGGGCGGGGTTTGTGGCGACGACCGTGCTGATGGACTCGTTCCACCCCTCAACCTCCGAGGACAGTGGATCTCGTCAATGTGCGGGCAGAGCCACCGCCTCAAGCGATTTCCGGGTTGGGACCGCACGATGAAGTGGAGGGTGTGCTCAGCGTCGGCGTGCCCGCGGTCGCCGATGTCGATGAAGGCTTGGCAGCGGTTGGGGGACGCCGGATGGTCAGGCCCTGGCTTCCGGCCGGGCGAACCATTCGGCGTCGTCTATGCCAGCCCGAGCCCGGAGGGGAGTGGCGGAGGTTCCGGCGAGGTGGCGCGAGATCGAGGATCTGGCGCATAGCGGTGGTGCGACCATAGACGTGCCGCGACGTCGATGGCTCTATCGAGCGTCCGATGCACCCTCGCGAGCAAGGTGTCGAGTTCGAGCGGCCGCCGCAGAGACCTACTGCGTTCGTCGATGTGGTCCTCTTCCGACCTATTCTCCTCGGCGAAAGGTGTCTATGGCGACGTCTGCCATCCTGCTGGGCCTGCACCGAGGTAGTCGGCGCAGGCCCGAATTATCAGGCGCCGCGTCGGCGCGGCACGGCGAGGTACTTGTACTCGAGGAACTCGTCGATGCCGATTTTGCCTCCTTCCCGGCCGAGGCCGGACTGCTTGACGCCCCCGAAGGGTGCGGCTGGGTTGGACACGATGCCGGTGTTCACGCCGACCATGCCGACTTCGAGCCGTTCGCTGAGGTCGAAAGCGCGGTCGATGTCCTGGGAGAACACGTAGCCGACCAGACCCCAGTCGGTGTCGTTGGCGATCCGGATCACCTCGTCCTCGTCGTCGAACGGGGCCACCGGGGCGACCGGGCCGAAGATTTCGGTAGTCATCAGGTCCGACTCGATGGAGACGTCGGTCAGTACGGTCGGCGGGTAGAAGTAGCCGGCACCGTCGGGGACGGCGCCGCCGGTCAGCGCCTTGGCGCCGCGGCCGAGTGCATCGTCGACCAGGGACTGGACTTTGGTGCGGCCGGCGGCGTCGATCAGAGGCCCGACCTGGACACCCTCGTCCAGGCCGTTGCCGACCTGCATGCACGCCATCCGGGCGGCCAACCGCTCCGAGAAGACATCGGCGATGCTGCGGTGCACGTACATGCGGTTCGCCGCGGTGCACGCCTCACCCATGTTGCGCATCTTGGCGGCGATGGCCCCGTCGACGGCGGTGTCGATGTCGGCGTCGGCGCAGACGATGAACGGGGCGTTGCCACCGAGTTCCATCGAGGACCGCATGACCGCGTCGGCGGCCTGCTTAAGCAGCAGTTTGCCGACCGCGGTGGAGCCGGTGAAGCTGATCTTGCGGGCCTTGCCGCTCGACATCCACGGCTCGACGACGGAGCCGGCGTCGGTGGTGTTGACGACGTTGAGGACGCCCTCGGGCAGGCCGGCTTCCTGCATGATCGCCGCGAGCACGAGCGAGGTCAGCGGGGTCTGCGCGGCCGGCTTGAGGACCATGGTGCAGCCGGCGGCGACGGCGGGAGCGATCTTGCGGGTGCCCATGGCCAGGGGGAAGTTCCACGGGGTGATGAGTACGCAGGGGCCGACCGGTTCGCGGGTGACGATGATCCGGTTGGCGCCGTCGCCGGTGGTGGTGTGGTCACCGCCGATGCGGACGGCTTCCTCGGAGAACCAGCGCAGGAACTCGGCGGCGTAGGCGACCTCACCCTTGGCCTCGGCGAGCGGCTTGCCCATCTCGGAGGTCATGATCTCGGCGAGCCAGTCCTGCCGTGCCATGACCAGGTCGTAGGCGCGGCGCAGGATCACGCTGCGGGCGCGGGGCGCGGTCTTCGCCCACGACTGCTGCGCGGCCACGGCGGCGGAGAGGGCGGCGTCGGCGTCGGCGGGTCCGCCGTCGGCGATCACCGCGAGAACCTCGCCGGTGGCGGGGTTCTCGACCTCGAACGTTTTGCCGTCGGCGGCGTCGCGCCAGGTTCCGTCGATGAGTAGTCCGGTGGGAACGGACTGGGTCCCGATGGTGGGGGCGAACGCGGTTGCTGTGGTCATGACCTGATGTCTCCTTGCGGGGTGTGGGGGTCGAGGATCTGCGCGAGGTGAACCGACGCGCCGGAGGTGTGGTTGTCGGTCAGCTGCCGGACCTGCATGTGGCAGCTGAATCCGTCGGTGAGCACCGTGGTCTGCGGGAAGGCGCGCAGGGCGGGGGCCAGGGCCTGTTCGGCGACGGCCATGCTGGTGTCGTAGTGGTTGCGTTCGAAACCGAAATTGCCTGCCACCCCGCAGCATCCGGTGGCTTCGCGCACGGTGGTCACACCTACGGCGTTCAGCGCGCGGCGTTGGGTCTCGGCGCCGAAGACCGCGTATTCATGGCAGTGGGTCTGCACGGTCACCTCACTGGGAACGCGATGCCGCGGTGCCCATCCGTCTTCGACTTGGACGCTGACTTGTTCGGCGAAGCTGCGCACCCGGGCGGCGACCCGACGGGCGGCGTCGGTGTCCACGAGTTCGGGCAGGTCCTTGCGCAGCGCCGCCGCGCAGCTGGGTTCGGTGACCACGATCGGCCGGTCGGTGCCGTCGTCGAGGGCGGCGGCGGTGCGTGCCATCCGCTTCTTGGCCTGCTTCAATTGTCCGGTCGAGATCCAGGTCAGCCCGCAGCACAGGTCGGTGCGCACCTCGGTGGTGTGGTCGGCGGCGTCGATGACGCGGCGGGCTGCCGCGGCCACCTCGGGCCGGAACCCTTGGGTGAACGAATCGACGAAGAGCACCACGTCACTGTCGGCGGGCCGGGTCTCGCCGAGCGCTTTCGTCAGCCTGCGGCGGGAGGCGAACGGCGGCAGCGCGCGTTCGGTGGTCAGCCCACCCATTCCCAGGGCTAGCGACTTGAGCGGGGTGGCGAGGGCGGCGTTGACCACCGGCGCCATCCGCGAGGTCAGTTTCAGCCACCGGGGTAGCCAACCGAGCGAGTAGTGCGCCATGGGGCGGATCCGGCCGGAGTAGTAGTGGTCGAAGAACTCCGATTTGTAGGTGGCCATGTCCACCCCGGTAGGGCAGTCCGTGGAGCACGCCTTGCACGACAGGCACAGATCCAGTGCCTCGCGCACATCCTCCGACGCCCAGCCCTCGTCCACGGTGCGGGCGCCGCGGACCATGTCCTGCAGCACCCGGGAGCGGCCGCGGGTGGAGTCCTTCTCGTCACCGGTGGCCCGGTAGCTCGGACACATCACCCCACCGGAGTGCGAGCGGCAGCGTCCCACACCGATACACCGCTGCACGGCGTCGGCGAAACCACCGGTTCCGTCCCCGTTTCCGGTCTCGTGGAGGGTGAAGCTGGTCCGCCAGGGCAGGGCGGGGACACCGGCGAGTGAGAGGTCGTCGGTGACCGGAGGCGGGTTGACGATGATGCCGGGGTTGAGCATGCCGCCGGGGTCGAAGATCTCTTTGAACCGCGCAAACGAGGCCATGATCGCGGGGGAGTACATCTCCGGGAGCAGCTCGGAGCGGGCCCGGCCGTCGCCGTGCTCACCGGAGAGGGTTCCGCCGTGTTTGACCACCAGGCGGGCGGCGGCGCGCAGGAACCGGGCCATCACGTCCCGGCCCTGTTCGGTGCGTTGATCGAACGTGATCCGGATGTGCATGCAGCCGGCGCCGAAGTGCCCGTACATCACCCCGATCAGGTCGAATTCGGTGAGCAGCAGCCGGAAATCGGCGAGGTAGTCGGCGAGGTTCTCCGGTGCGACGGCCGAGTCCTCCCAGCCGGGCCAGGAGGTGACGGACGTGCCGTCGGGATTGTCGAGCCGGGACGACAGGCCGGCGCCGTCTTCACGCACCCGCCAGAGTTTCTTACGGGCGACCGGGTCGCGGACCTCGCGGCCGTCGAGGACCCGTCCGTTCTCCCGCAGTTCGGTGAGCAGTTGTTGCGCCTGGGCGGAGACCGAGTCGGGGTCCTCGCCGTCGAGGTCGACATACAGCCAGGCGTGACCGGTGGGGAGGTCGGCGACCGAGTCGGCGCCGCGGCGGGCCCGCATCGTCTCGACGATCTGCTCGTCGATGCCTTCGACAGCGGCGGGGGAATATTGCAGGATGGTTTCGATGTCGCGGGCGGCGTCGACGACGTCGTCGTAGCCGAGGATCAGCAGCAGCGCCGACGCGGGGACGTCGACCAGCCCGACGGTGGCTCCGACGACGATCGCGCAGGCGCCTTCGCTGCCGACCAGGGCGCGGGCGACGTCGAACCCGTTCTCGGGCAGCAGGTGTGAGAGGTGGAAGCCGGAGACCTGCCGGGGGATCTGCCCGAGCTCGAGACGGAACTGCGACAGGTAGTCGCGGGTGAGGTCTTTCAGTTGTGCGGTGATCTGCTCGGCGCGTGCGGTGGCGACGGTGTCCCTGGACACGGTGGCCTCGATCCCGGTGCGGGTGGCGGTCAGCCGGGTTCCGTCGGCGAGAACCAGGTCGAGGGACTCCACATGGTCGGCGGTGCGCCCGTACCTGACCGAGTGGTTGCCGCACGCGTCGTTGGCCACGGACCCGCCGATGGTGGCGCGGGTCTTGCTGGACGGGTCCGGGGCGAAGGTCAACTTCCCGCCGGTGTGGGCTTCGACCGCCTGGGAGAGTTCGGACAGGATGACCCCGGGCTCGACCACCGCCGTCCGGGTCTGCGGGTCGATCGACATCACCTGGTCCATGTGCCGGGAGAAGTCCAGCACCAGACCGCCGCCGATCGCGTTGCCGGCCATGGAGGTGCCGCCGCCGCGCGCGATGACGGCGAGCCCGGCCTGGTGGCATACCGCGACAACTTCGCTGACCTCGGCGGCGGACCGGGGAAACGCCACACCGACGGGGGTGATCCGGTAATTCGATGCGTCGCAGCTGTATTCGGCCAGGCGCCGACTGCTGGTGTCGATTTCGACCGAGCAGGACTGCAGCAGGTCGGTGATGGCAATGTCCGCGGCTTCGACGGTCACGGTGTCCTCGATTCGGGCGAGCGGTCCGCTTTCGCGGGGCCGCATCGGCTGCTGCGATGGGCAGCCACGGGTTGGGGTAGGACGGGTAGGGCAGAAGTTGTGGGCCGCGTGGAGGCACGCGGGTCGGTTCCCGAATCTTCTGCCCGGGTCAGGAGGTCAATGCACGCCGCGCAGCCCGATCTGCTCGCCGGCGTCGGTGAGCACCTCGCGTAGGGCGTCGACGATCTCGTCGCGTTCGGATCGGGTCGATACCAGCGGCGGCGCGATCTGCACCAGAGGTTCGCCACGGTGGTCGGCGCGGGCGATTAGGTCCGCCTCCCGGATGCGGCGTGGCAGGTACTCGCGCACCAGGAACTCGCGTCGAACCGGATCGACCTTCCCATAGTCCTCGGGCCCGACCGCCATCGGTCTCTTCTATCCCGTCGGTGCCGTTGTGTCGGCCGTGCTGCCCTGGGTGGATGTCGCAGTCCCGGGGGCGGTGCCTTGGGAGCGTGCTGCTCATCGCAATTGGGTCCGTGATGGCCTTCGCGCCGAAGGCGGTTGCGAGCCTCCGGGTAATGCCAGAGCCATCGCATGGGGAGCGCTGCCGCCAGTGGCGGGCAGGAACATAGGGAGGGTCGCGCCGAGTGGCCCTCTGGTTCTGCGCGATGTCGTCATTGGCGCAGAATCGTGGCCGGTCTTCATGCCCCCATCCTCTCTAGCGGGTGGCAAGATTGTCAACAATCAGACGTATCTCCTGATCTGAACCCGAGAAGGGCGGAGCTCGCGAGTTCGCTATCTTCTGTTTACGTCGTATGCAACCCTGCTCAGCACTGTTCAACTGCAGTCAATTTTGCGAAGAGTGCTCTCTTGGGAGCCGTTACCCGAAGAATTCACGTGGGGAGTGATGAATCACACCGTGTGCGCTACAGTGCCCGATTGTTGACAATGTTCAATCCCAGCTTGGAGGCTCAATGGCATTCAGTCCAAATTCCGATGCACATCCACCCACTGACGGAGCGCAGTCGGTGACATCCACACGGGGCGGTTCGGAGGGAAGCGCCCAGATCAACGCGGCAGGACGGCCAACCCGGACCCTCCATAAGGGTGGGTTGCGGCAACGGCACCTAACGATGATCGCTCTCGGTGGCATTATCGGCGCCAGTCTGTTTGTCGGCAGTGGGTCGGTCATTCACACGGCCGGACCGGCGGCCGTGCTGTCCTATGCCCTCGGCGGGGTGCTTGTCATCTTCGTCATGCGCATGCTCGGTGAAATGGCCACCGCCAAACCCACTCTCGGTTCCTTTATGGAGTACGCGCGAGAGGCGCTCGGCGAGCGCGCCGGCTTCGTCGTCGGGTGGTTGTACTGGTATTTCTGGGTCGGCGTAGTCGCCTTCGAAGCCGTCGTCGGCGGCAAACTCCTGGGCGGATGGTTCCACGCACCGGACTGGGTATTCGCACTGGTGCTCATGTTCATCCTGACGGCCACCAACTTGCTGTCGGCGCGCTCGTTCGGAGAGACCGAGTTCTGGCTTGCTTCTATCAAGGTCGCTACTATCGTCGTTTTCCTCGCCATCGGTGCGCTTTTCGTCCTTGGGATTTGGCCGGCATCGCAGCTGTCGGTCGCCAACATCGGCCAACACGGCTTCATCGTCAACGGTGGGTTCTCGATCCTGCAGGGCGTCGTGGTGGTGATCTTCTCCTACTTCGGTGCCGAGATCGTGACGATGGCAGCCGCCGAGTCGGAGCACCCCGCCAAAGCGGTGGCCAAGGCGACCAACACGGTCTTGTGGCGGATTCTGCTCTTCTATGTGGGGTCTGTGGCACTGTTGCTGATGATCACGCCTTGGACCGAGATCCCGAGCAACTCCAGCCCCTTTGCGGCGGCATTCGACAAATTCGGCCTGCCCGCAGCCGAGCAGATCATGAATGTTGTCGTGCTCACCGCTGCGCTGTCCGTCCTCAACTCCGGCCTCTATACCGCCTCTCGGATGATGTTCGCACTCGCCAACCGAGGCTGGGCACCGAGCTGGACCAAGGATTGCAACTCACGTGGCGTCCCATGGAAAGCGATCCTGCTCAGCACGATCGTGGGGTATGTGGCAGTCGCCATGAATTATGTTTCACCAGATCGGGTATTTTCGTTCATCATGAACTCCGCCGGTGCGGTGGCACTGTTCGTATATGTCATCATCGCGCTGTCACAGCTGAGCCTGCGCTCCCGGATGACCGACGACGAGAAAGCCGCACTAGGCCTGAAGATGTGGTTGCATCCGTGGCTCGGCATCGTCACAGTGCTCGGCATCGTCATTATCATCTTTTCGATGAGCGTGATCGAGAGCACCAGGCCGCAGCTGTTGCTGAGCCTGATCAGCCTCGGCGTGCTCTTGGTGGCGTACTCGTTCACACAGCGGGCACGCCGACGCGCACGACTCTGACCGGCAACCCGCCCCCGAATGGGCGCGCCTCTCTCCAGTCGATCGCGCGCTGCGATCGACAGGGGAGAGCCGTGCTACTCGACCGGAAACATGGCCGACCTGATCTGCATGGCGGCGATGTCCATGTGCATGGTGATAAGGCGACCGAAGGTCGCACCCTCGGCTCCCCGGATGGCCTCGGCCAGGTCATGATGCTCGATGACGCGATCCTGCGTCGCATACACGGTGCCCTCGAGAACTGACATGCACATCCGGGTTTCGGTCACCAGGGTGCGGTGCGCGCGCGACAGACGTGGGCTACGGGCGAGTTCGACGAGCTTTTCATGGAATTCGATGTCGAGTTCGGTGATTGCGACCTCATCGTGCTGAGCGACGGCTGCGACCATCCGGGCGATGATCGTGTGCAACGACTCACTGGCAGACGCGTAATTATTCGTGCGGATGATCTCAAGGCCGGCGGCCCGTTCGATCGCCGCGCGCGTCCGGCAGATGTCCTCGATATCCGCAGCTGAGAGGGGTTTTACGAAGAGCCCCCGATTGTGAATGTTGACAAGAAGCTCTTCTTGGGTCAGGCGCTGAAACGCCTCGCGTAACGGTCCACGACTGACCCCCAATTCACGGGCCAGTTCCTGCTCGAGCAGTTGTTGTCCCGGCCGCAAACGTCCATTAGCGATCGCTGTGCGGAGCCGGTCCGCCAGCATGGCCGGCATCGACTGCTTGGGCGGCGGAGCAGAGATCGAGATCAACGCCGATATGTCACCCATAGTGTCTACTCCCAATTACCCGGTTTCCACCAGCAAAACTAGCAGAGCGATGCGTGCAGTTCGCGCACGCGCCGCGGTACCGCAGGCGGGCGGTATGCGGCACAGGGAAGTCCCGCACGAGTGGTGACCTTGTTCTGGCCACCTCGGGAATGGAAATAGCGATGGAGTGCTTCACGGTGGCGGGGCCCGTCGTCTCCGTTAACTGACAGTTGTGGAGGTGAAGCGTCGGCAATGTCTTTCGCGCGACGGACGATGCCGAGCCCGCGCATGCAAATCCCGCCGATCTTCTGCTGCGCGACGCCCGGCAACTCCTCGAAATCGACGATGCGCTGCGCTGACTCGACGGAAAACGAGGTCGTCTGGAAGTACACGGAGTTTGCGATGGGCTTCGTCGCAGCCCGATGACCCAGGCGCAGAGCCGTCCTATTGGATACGGTGCCCGGAGCCTGCCCATGCCTTATCGCGGAGCAGGTACTTCTGGATCTTCCCGGTCGACGTCTTGGGCAGTGCCCCGAAGACGACCGATTTCGGGGCCTTGAACCGCGCCAATCGGGCCTTGACGTGTTCGATGATCTCCTGCTCGGTTGCGCGCCCGCCCAGTTTCAGGGTGACGTAGGCGGCCGGGACCTCACCCCATCGGTTATCGGGTACCGCGATCACCGCCACTGCAAGTACCGCGGGATGATCCATGATCACCTGTTCGATCTCCACGGACGCGATGTTCTCTCCACCGGAGATGATCACGTCTTTCGAGCGGTCGCGCAGTTCGACGTATCCGTCGGGATGCACGACGCCGATGTCCCCGGTCCGGAACCAGCCGTCGGGCGCTGCCGCCAGGGTCGCCTCCGGGTCGTCGAGATAGCCGAGCATCAGGTTGTTTCCGCGCAGGGCGATCTGCCCCGTCGTCACACCGTCCGCGGTCACGTCCGATCCGTCCTCGGCGATCACCCTTGCCGTGCACGAGATCATGTTCCCCACGCCTTGGCGGGCCTTGAGTCGCGCTTGGACCTCCGGGTCGAGAGAGTTCCATTCTGGGCGCCAGTCGCACAGCATCGCTGGCCCGTAGGTCTCGGTCAGTCCGTACAAGTGGGTCACCTCGAACCCGAGTTCGCTCATCTGCCGCAGGATCGCCGGCGAGGGCGGCGCCCCTCCTGTCGCCACACGCACCCGCGGTCCACTCAGCGGCGCCGCACCAGAGGCGTAGGCGATCATTGACAGCACGGTCGGGGCGCCGTTGAGGTGCGTGACGCCTTCCTCACGGATCAGTCGCCACACCTCGGTCGGATCCACTTTGGGCAGGCAAACGTGGGTCGCGGCTGCGGCGGTGACGGCCCAGGGGAAGCACCAGCCGTTGCAGTGGAACATCGGCAACGTCCAGAGATGCACCGACGATGGTGTCAGCCCGGTGTGGCCCACCATGGCTAGCGCCTGAAGGTAGGCACCTCGGTGGTGGTACATGACCCCCTTGGGACGCCCGGTGGTCCCGGACGTGTAGTTGATCGACAACAGCGACCGCTCATCCGTGGGTACGAGGTGCAGTGGCTGCGCCTCGGTCAGCAGTTCCTCGTACTGCGTGCCGGTTCGGATCCGATGTGGTGCGGTGTCGAGCTGGGCGAGCACTGTGTCGACGAGCCCGTCGAACGACGGGTCGTGAATCAGCACGGACGCCTTCGAGTGTTCCAGAATGTAGCCGACCTCAGCTGCCGAGAGTCGGGTGTTCACAGCTACCAGTGGTACGCCAGCCCAGGGCACCCCGAAGTTTGCTTCCAGCATGACGTGTGTATTTGGCACCAGCACCGCTACCGGTCTGCCGTCGGCGAGTGTGGCCAGCCCGCCGGCAAGCCGGGTGCACCGATCGTAGAGCTGCATGTAAGTCCATCGACGGTCGCCGTCGACAACCCCAATCCGGTCACCGTGTGCCGCGGCGGCCCGATCCAAGAACGCCGTCGGTGTCAACGGCTCGAACGAGAGGTAGTCCTTGGCGACGGACGGACTGGACACGGTGTTCCTCGCTGTCTGTTGTGGAGGCGGGTTGTCGTGGCCAGGTGTAAGCAGGGCCCACAACATCACCGCGTCAACGCATTGGGGTGGTGTTCGGCCGTCCCTGACGGATGATCACAGGTTTAGTAGACCACTGCTGGATAACGTATACAATATGTGGCTTTTATGAACCGAGCACCGGCGAGGCGGAGCGGGGAGGCGACCTACGACTACATAGTAGTGGAAGACGGCTTTCGGGGGCGCCGTGGTGGCCAACCGCCTCGGCACGTGGGCCGAGCGGCCGCGTGTCCTCATTGACGCCGTGGACGAGGTTCTCCCGCAAGGTCTTCGAAACTGCAGTGGATGTCGAGGCGTCTCGTAAACAGCAGCTGGGGTAAATCATTCATGGGAGAGCCTGCGCAACTCGCAGTCGATAAAGTGATCCGCGATGATGCCGGATTGCTCGTTGCCGTAACCGTCTGTGTAGGCATCGTTCCATCAGATCGCGGGCTTCCCGCTCCGGCAGCACTGTCTTTGCGGCGATCCCTCCCAGGCCGGAGCTCACTGTGGGCGTTCATTGCCAATGCGCAGTCGCTGCCCAGGTTGGCCGGCATCAGCACGGGTGGCAAGGACTGGGTCCCCGCGTACAGGTCGTCGAAGATGGCGGACGCCTACAGATCGAGCGTGAGTGTAGGGGTCTTGGAGCGGCTCACGCACACCATCATCCGATCGTTCGCCGCCTGCTCCTCGTCTGTCATCACCCAGTCACGGTGATCGGGGACGCCTGCGATCACCCTCGTCTCACAGGTGCCGCATGTGCCATCGGCGCAGGAGAAGGGGTGTTCGGGCAGCTCTTCCTGGATGACCGCGAGCACCGTTCGATCCGCTGGGACATGAAGTCTCACGCCCGCCCGTTCGAGAACGATGTCGAAGCCGGTATCGGGATCGTGATCCATCGCCTCACCTGGTGCGAAGCGTTCCAGTCGGAGTTGGTCCTTCCATCCAGCCTCGGTCATCCGCTGCTGGACCGCGTCCAGCAGCGGACCGGGCCCGCAGCAGTACACCAGGAGATCGGGGTCAGGTGAGTCGAGGGCGCCTAGGTCGAGGTGACCGTGCTCGTCGAATGGCTGGATGCTCACCTGCCCACCGAGGGTGAGCAGTTCATCAGCGAAGGCCATGCTGGTGCGGCTTCGCCCACCGTAGAGCAGCTGCCACTGAACGTCGGGCTTCGTTCCCAGAGATCGAATCATGGACGCAATAGGTGTCACCCCGATGCCTCCCGCGATGAAAAGGTAGCGCTTTGCCTCTTCCAACGCGAAATGATTGCGCGGGCCATCGATGGCTAGGGCCTGGCCGACAGTGACAGCGTCGCACAGTTCCATCGACCCGCCACGACCCGCTTCCTCTCGGAGTACCGCGACCCGAAAAGTCGTGCGGTCGAGGAGGTCGCCCGTCAAAGAGTACTGACGGATCCGCCCTGACGGGAGAATGACATCGATATGTGCTCCGGGCTCCCATCGCGGGAGCTCGGAACCGTCCTGCGCCTGGAAGTCGAAAACGCAGACTCCTTCCGACACGTCACGGCGAGCGGTAACAAGGACCGGGAAGGTCACGGCTTCTGCCTCCAGATTGAGAATGGTTCGAGAACAACTAATTTCGTCACTATACGAGGAAAGGAGCGGAACGCCATCGGTGATGTCCTGTATCTTGATCCGCCACATCTCGCCTCCGAGGCTGGCAGTGAAAGATCCAGGCTCGAAGAAGCTTTCGGATCTTCCTTAACGTCAGCGGCGAGCTCGTGCGACACCTTCATTGCCGTTGGGCAGATCGCGGTCGAACAATGTTGACGATCCCGACCACCTATTGCGAGATCAGTGTCGGCAAGAGTCGTCCTCAGGACTTCGGCAGGGTCGGGGAGGGTCTTCTCGGCTGGCTCGGATATGCGGTGGGCGCCTTCGAGACGGACAAGATTGCGATATGCGTAGTTACAGAGGGGAACTCGTCATAGCTGCAGAACTGCGAACCGACGAGACTTGCTGACCGAAGGCAGCGACGCCGTGTTCGGCGGACGCGGCGTCGCTGCGTTTTCGTCGGTTTGCGAGCTCAGACGGGCAGGCGGCTGCGGCCGGTCTCGCGCAGGGTCAGCACTGTGATGATGCCGACGATCGATACGGCAATTACCCAGTACGAGGGGGCCATCGGGTTGCCGGTCGATTGCGTGAGTTGGGCGGCGATGTACGGAGCCGACCCGCCAGCGAGAATGGAGCCGATGTTGAATCCCAACGCGACGCCACTGTAGCGGACCCGTCGCGGGAATAGCTCGGTGAACTGGGTGAAGGCTGGGACCAGGGACGCGCCGTTGCAGGACGTGTACACGAAGTACACGAGACCGACGACCAGCATGCTGCGGGTCGAGCCCAGGATCGCGAACGAGGGCCAGGCCACGATGAGAGTGGCGATGTAGGAGCCGAGGAGGACTTTTCGCCTGCCGAATCGGTCGACCATGGTGCCGAACCATGGGTAGAGAGCGCACGACAGGCCGATTGCCAACGCTGACGTCCAGTACACAGCCTGCTTCTCGAATTTGAGATCCTGGATCAGGTAGACGCTGAAGTAGGTGAGGCCGATATATCCAGCCCCGTTCATCGCGATCGCCATCCCGACTACCTGCAGGACCGACCGCCAGTTGCTGCGAAGCAGTACGCGGAAGGGGCTTCTGACGACCTCGTGCCGCGAAGCCATCTCCTTGAACTCGGTTGTGTCCTCGAGCTTGAGGCGCATCCACAGGGACATCGCGGCGAGCGGAAAGGCGATGAGGAACGGGATGCGCCAGCCCCAGCTGAGCAACTGATCTGCGGAGGTGAGCGTGCTGACGAGTCCCACCACGGCTGCCGCGGTAGCGAAGCCGAGGTTCGCACCCTGAGGGATGATCGATCCGTAGAAGCCGCGACGATGTGATGGTGCGGACTCCGCTACGTACGTCGCTGCGCCGCCGATCTCACCTCCGGTGCAGAACCCTTGAGCTAATCGAAGGATGACCATGAGTATGGGGGCCAACAGCCCGACAGACGAATGTGTCGGGAGCACGCCCATGAGCCCGCTGCAGATACCCATCGCTACGACGGTGATCACAAGTGCACGCCGTCGACCTGTGCGATCGCCCAACCGTCCGAAGAACCAGCCGCCGACGGGTCGCATGAGGTACGCGGACCCGAACACCGCCAAGGTCAGCAGGACGGAGACGGCGGGTCCGCCGGCGGGGAAGAAGAGGGGTGCGATGACGACGGCGAGGAAGCCGAAGCTCGCGAAGTCGTAGTACTCGATGAGTGTCCCGGCGCCGCCTGCGATCGCAGCTCGGCGCGCCGTCACGCGAGCAGCCGGAGGCGTCGCGTCTGGGGAACTCGGTACGGGTGCGGGACTTGCGGTGGGGGGTACCTCTGCAGCGATGGACTTGCTTCTATCGGGCATCGTGCTCCGATCCGATCGGCATTGATTGGGGGCCAGCAGGTTTGCGCGATGGAGACTCACATCGGCGACCGACTGGATATGGTATACATTTAGTGTTGCATGCGTCACTCTCGACGTCAACAAGCTGATTCTCGGGCAATAGTCGGCCGCATGCGACGCCTCGTCGACCAAGGAGCTCATGACTCATGTATGCCCGTCACCCGGCCGGATTCTTCATAGGTGGCAACATCTGCCCGCCTACGAGCGCCGCGCGCGAGACCGTCCATAGTCCAGCTGACGGTTCGGAGGTCGGGTCTGTCCCGGTCGCAACAGCCGACGACGTGGACCGCGCTGTCGCGGCTGCCAGGCAGGGACTGGCCTCGTTCGAATGGATCTCCATGGACGTGCGCGAGCGCGCCCAACTTCTATGCAGGATCGCGGACGCCCTCGAATCTCGTGCGACCGACATCGCAGCCTGCATAACAGCGGAGAACGGCGTCCCCATCGCTCACACCGCCGGGCAGTCCGGTGCTGAGCGTTTCCGTGCAGCGGCGGACCTGGCGGCAAGCATCGAGTGGGAAGTGGAGCGTCAGGGAGCGCTCGGCCCGGCGATTATTCGACGTGAGCCGATCGGTGTCGCCGCCCTGATCATCCCCTGGAACTCCCCGGTGCGGATGCTCTGCCAGAAACTGGCCTCGGCTCTGCTGACCGGCTGCACCGTCGTTGCGAAGCCTGCTGCTGAGACGCCCTTGAGTGCGTACATCGTCGCGGAGGCGCTTCGCGACGCCGGCGTCCCGGACGGCGTGGTCAACATACTTCCGGGGTCCGCCGAGATCGGCGCGAGACTGGTAGCCCACCCAGGAGTGGACAAAGTGAGCTTCACCGGAAGCGTTCTCGGAGGTTCGCGAGTGGCAGCCGTGTGCGGCGAGCAGCTGAAGCGATGCACACTCGAGCTCGGTGGGAAGTCGGCCGCGATCGTCCTTGACGACGCCGATCTGGCCGCGGCTCTGCCGGTGATCGTCGACAGTTATACACAGAACAACGGCCAGGCGTGTACTGCGCTCGGCCGCGTCCTGGCCCCGAAGTCGATCTACAACGATGTGGTAGACGGGCTCGCAGCGCTCACCGAGGCGAAAGTAGTGGGCGATCCCGTCGATCCGGCCACCGAGATCGGACCGCTCGTAAGTGGCAGGCAGCGGGCGCGTTTGCTTGAGCTCTTCGATTCAGCCCGTGCCGAGGGGGCACGATTTGCGGCCGGTGGCCGCGCTCATCCGGCATTCGCCGCGGGCTGGTACGTCGAACCGACCGTCATCGCCGATGCGACCAACTCGATGCGAGTTGCCCGCGAAGAGCTCTTTGGCCCTGCCACGGTCGTCATCCCTGTCGACGATGTCGAGGATGCGATTTCCATCGCTGGTGACTCTGATCTAGGGCTCGCCGGTGCGGTGTTCACCAGTGATCGGCAACGCGGCCTCGACGTCGCCCGCAGAGTGAGCTCCGGGACATTCGGGGTGAATGTAGTGCGAGTCGATGCTGCTGTGCCGTTCGGAGGTATCCGCAGGTCGGGGCTCGGGCGCGAACTGGGAGTCGAAGGGGTCCTGGAGTACACGGAGTTGAAGACCATCTACCTGTAGCCAATACGTCGATCGACCGGAATGTGCAACGACTCGGAGTCCTCTTCCGCACCGGTGACACCCACGTCCTATCTCGACTGTGGCGCGGCGTCGCTCGGGCGATTGGATCGCTGGGGTGGACGAAGAGAAGCACTGAACCTGCACGGAACTACGTACGCGATGTCTTCGGTTGGCAGGCGCACCGGCGCTCGTTGCCGAGGGGTGGCCGGTTGCGGTGCTCGCGCCGAACGCTCACATGTTGCCGGAGAAGCATTTCGGGGACCGTGGGCGGCGGGAGTGCCGCTCGTCGTGGTGAACACCTGGCTCTCGGTCGGCGAGATCGCCTACATCCGGGAAGTCCAAGGCCGCGGTCCTTGTCCCACGCCCTGACGTTCAATGCCTTTGGTCGATCAGGTCCTCGTCCAGCCCGCCACCTCGCCGTACTGGAGACGGGCGGGGGAGGAGTGCGACCATTGGGGTTACGTCCACGATGATGGTGTACGAGCCGGATCTCGTACCAATGACCGGCGTGTCGTAACCGGACGAGAGACGGTCACCGCGTGATTCTTCGAGAGAGGTACCAACTCGACTCGACGAAAGAGCACGCGATGACCACTGCCCACGATATCGACCTGCATCAGATCCTGACCGACCGACTCACCGGCGCGAGCCCCGACCTGCTGCGCGAGCTGCTGACGATGTTCATCCACACCC
>NZ_JBFUHV010000163.1:0-19689 GCF_056402215.1 Rhodococcus sp. P4_B6
CAACGACAGACCAACGCCGATCAACGCCAGGTCCAGTGGCACTTCACCACCGACGACGCCCGCATCAAACTCCGCCACCTATATCCCAACACTTAGCAGCGACACGCTACTAGTCGTGTGTGGGGTGCTGGCGTTCGTGAGTTGGGAGGCGACGTGGGGTGGGAGTTCCCAACCGTGGCGCGTCGGTATCACCATCAATTTCGGGGACGCGGCAGCGATCCTGGGTGTCCTCGGTGGGCTGGTGGTCGCGATCAACATCATCGTTTGGGGGTGGCATGCAACCGGTCGGTCGGATCCGCGTGTGTACGCCCATGCCCAGGCGATGGCTCGAGCGGCTGTCGCGGTCGGGCAGGGTGCGATCTTTGTGGGAATCGGACTAGTATTGTCCTATTCGGCAGCTGAATTCGATGTTCCACGACTCTCGTCGGGTCTGATCGCGGTGGCGCTAATCGTCATGATCTCGGTGCATACTGCCGAGGGATTGAACGACGGCACGAACCTGGAGTGGCAGATATATCGTGCCGGAGTCAGGGCCGATGCTGCCCGCCTGGGGCGCGTGCTGGACCGGTGGAATGTCCTCGGCAGCAACGAAAATAGGATCATCATCCGCGTTGTGAGAGACAATGGTATTTCGGCGGTGTTGCTAGCAATTCCGGTGATCGCTGTTCTCTTCGTCAGGGGTGAGAACGGCAGACTCTTCGATATCTCGATGATCGAATGCATCGCTGCGTGTCTCGCGGCTCTGGCACTGACAGTCTGTGCCTTCGTCATCGTCGTCGGAACGGCTCGATCGTTCGTTGTGAAGGACTTCTTCTCGATGGCGCAATATGTGATGGTGGGCGCATTCGTGTATCTGACCGGTGCGTTGTCTGTGCTATCAGTAGCGCTGGGCGAGCAGACAGTTCTTTGGCAGATTCTCCTCGGGCTGGCACTTCTGTTCCTTCTGGGCGGAGCACTGGCTAGGCCAATTTCCGGTCTGCGTCGCACCCACGATCACTGGCTTTTCGGACACAGTGCGCGGCTTGTCGTGCGACGCAGTGTACGCATGCAGCTTGTTCGCAAACTGCGGGTCTTGGGCGAACCAGCGCCCGGTCGGCCGACACCACGACTGGGACGGAGGCAGAAGGTGATCGACTGGTACCACTCAGCAACCGGCTCGCCTACCTAACCAGTTTGAGTGCAGCAACATCGGCGGTCGCGGACCTTCCGGTATCGGTCGTCTTTTGTCTGCAGAATTGCGTTTTCCAGGTAAGAATCGGTGGTTCGACTGAGTGTCTGGGCGGTTGATGTGTTCGGCGCTTCGTATGGCGGCGGGGACCAGATTGGTCGAGGTCGGTGAGGTCGGCGATGGGGAACACTTTGGCTGTCGATTGGTGATTCTCGTCGACGAGGTGGGCGGAGTTCGGCGAAGTCGCCGCCGGTGCAGAGTTGAGCCAGGCACGCGAGGTCAGCGAACGTTGCCGTCGAGACGCTCGCTAGCCCGAGCGTCGCCTGGGCGGCGAGACCGCCATCGTCTGTCAACCATCCCGACCGCGCACGCCGCCAATTCAGGTGACAGTCCCAGGCGTGTCGCTCAGATCCAGTTCAACGGTTATCTAGACAGTCCGGTCTCATCCCGTCGGCCCGTTATGGGCGTTGTGAGAAGTAGATGGTTCGGAGAGTGGTGGCGATCTGGGGGTCGCAATCAGGCACCGAGATGACTTCGGCAAGAACCTCGAAGTATCGCGCCGCTGTCATGCCGTATCGGACAAAGATCTCTTCCGTGGGTACCTTTCCATAGGGTGCCCATGCCTGTGCGAAACGTATGAGATCAATGCTTTCGCTTGGTAGCCCACGGTGTCGCGCTCGGCRCAGTTCCTCGGACATTCGTGCGCGGCGGCGCTGGCGGCGGTAGGCCCTCCGCTGGTCGGAGACGGAATCTACGGACATGGACGTGTGGTTTCGGCTGGGAGTGTTCCGTCCGGGACTTTCCGAACGGCTATTCAATTTCGGTTGTTCGGACATGATCGTTTCTTTTTTTGCATGCAGGACGGGGCCTGCTTGGTGATGAAAATGGTGCCGAGCAGAGATTCGTGCCGAGGGTCCTAGTCGACCACGTGCCAACCCTTGTTTTCCGCGATGTGTCCCATTTGGGGTTGTCGGCAGCGAGAATTGATACTCGCTCTGCTTAATCGGGGATTACTGGTCTCGAGGCGTCCAACTTGTGCTGGCAGAGTGCGATGATGCGTTGCCGGTCCGGTGGGTCCAAGCGTGGGCACGGGGGTGTCAGTAGGAGTGTGAGGAGTCTGCGGTAGTACATCGTTGGCTGCAGTCCGAACTCCGGCAAGATGTACTCGTCGAAGTCGGGGAGGGTGTGGTYGTTTACTGCAACTATTGGGGCCCACCGTAGGGCGAATTCGACGAGACGGTGATCGTCTCGGGTGCCGTGTCCGGGCACAGAGCCTCGGATGTGTGCTGGCCCGTTCACTGCAGGTCCGAGGGGTCGAATCCGTCTTCCAGACGCTGCCGGACGGTGGCGAGGTAGCGGGCGGCGTCGGCGCCGTCGACGATGCGGTGGTCGTAGGACAGTGACAGGTATGCCATCGACTTCACGTTGATCTGGAGCGCGCCGCCGTCGCCGCGGGTGGGGACGAGGCGTTCGACGACGGCTCCGATTCCCAGGATGGCGGATTGGGGTTGGTTGATGATCGGGGTGTCGAACAGTGCCCCGCGGCTGCCGGTGTTGGTGATGGTGAACGTGCCACCGGAGAGGTCGTCGGGGCGGATCGTTCCGGTCCGCACACTGGCGGCGGAGTCGGCGACAGCCCGGGCGAGTTCCGGGATAGGCAACGTATCGGCGTCGCGGATGACGGGCACCATCAGCCCCTTGTCGCTGTCGACGGCCATCCCGAGGTGCACTGCCCCGTGGTAGGTCACCTCGGTGCAGTCAGCGTCGAGCGAGGAGTTGATCACCGGATGCTCGGCGAGCGCGTCGACCGCGGCGGCGACGAAGAACGGCAGGAACGACAGCTTCACCCCGGTCCGGCGGTGGAAGTCTTCCTTCTCCCGGTTGCGCAGCCGGGAGATTTCGGTGACGTCGACCTCGAGGACGGTGGTCAATTGCGCTGATATCTGCAGAGATTCGAGCATCCGCTGTGCGATGGTTCGCCGAATCCGGGGCAGCTTTTCCACCCGGTCGCCCGCGGCTGACAGTGCCGCAGCCTCCGGGGTAGTCGGGTTCGATACAGGTGCACGTGCCGGAGCAGGAGTGGCGGCTGTCGGTGCAGGCGCGGGAGTTGCCTCGGCAGCGGGTGCCGGCGTGTCCTGGGTATCACTGCCTTGTGCGCTGAGGACGGCGAGGGCGGCGCCGACCTCGACGACAGCGTCTTCCGTGGCGATGATCTCGAGGAGGGTGCCTGCGGCAGGCGAGGGGACCTCGGTGTCGACCTTGTCAGTGGACACCTCGAGCAATGGTTCATCCTGCTCGATGTGGTCGCCTGGGGTTTTGAGCCAGCGGGTGATCGTGGCTTCGGTGACGTTCTCACCGAGCGACGGCAGCACCACTGTGGTGCCTGTCTGTGTCGTGGTCATTCTGGGTCTTCCTGGGTTAGTCGACGAGGTCGAGCGCGGTGCGGACGACGGCATCGGTGTCGATGCCGTGGTAGCGGTAGACGTCGTCGAGGGAACCGACCTGCCCGAATTTGCTGACACCGAGTGCCGCGCCGGGGACGTGGTTGATGCCGGTCAGGAACGCGAGGGTGTGCGGGTGGCCGTCGAGGACGGTCACCATCGGTGTGGCCCGGCCGGCGGGGAACACCTGGTCGAGGATCCACGACGGGCCGTCGGCGAGTCCGCGGCGGGCCTGCACCGCCTCGAACAACAGACCGGGACTGGTCACGCACACGACGTCGGCGGCAATCCCCTGCTCGGCCAACCGGTCCGCGGCGGAGAGGGTTTCGGTGATCATGGCGCCCATCCCGACCAGGGTGACCGCCGGGTTGTCGCTGTGCCGGAGGGTGTACGCGCCGGCGACGACCTGACGGCGGCGGCGTTCCCGCGCCGCCGGATCTGACGGCACCGCGGCCAGGGTCTGATCCAGCGGGCGGGTCGAGAGCCGCAGGTACGACGAGGAGCCGTCCGGGCGGCCGAGGCGGGAGATGCTGTCGAGGAGCGTCCACTCGACGTCGATCGCGAAGGCGGGCTCGTAGCTGACGCAGCCGGGCTGCTCGAGGCCGATCGACGGGGTCTTGATCGACTGATGCGCCCCTCCCTCCGCGGCGAGGGTCACCCCGGACGGGGTGCCGACCAGGATCGACTGCCCACCCGCGTAGATGCCGTAGGACCAGGGTTCGAGGGCCCGTTCGACGAACGGGTCGTACATCACCCCGATCGGGAACAGCGGCTGCCCCCACCGGCTCCAGGTGGAACCGAGCTCACCCATCAACCCGACCAGGTTGGTCTCGGCGATGCCGAGTTCCATGTGCTGGCCGGTGGGCTTTTCCCGCCAGTGCATGATCGTCTCGGCGTCGTCGTCGAACCAGTTGCGGCGCTCGTGCGGCGACCACACCCCCACCTTGTTCAGCCACCCCGCCAGGTTCGTGGTCGAGGAGACGTCGGGGCTGACCGTGACCACCCGTTTCGCCGCCTCCGGGGCCTGGCGGGACAGATCCAGCAACGCGCGACCCAGTGCGGCCTGCGTCGTGGACGTCCCCGACGGGGTGCGGCCGATGTCCGTCGGGACCGCGGGCGGGGTTACCAGCTCTACAGGGTCGCGCTGCAACCACTGGGAAACCGCATCGCAGACGCGGCCCGCCGTGCTGTTCTGGGCGAATCGTGCCCACGGGTTGCCAGGGTCCATGCCGAGTTCGGCGGCGAGCTGTTCGTACTGCTCGACGGTCAGCAGCGACGAGTGGTTCTGCGGGTGCCCCTGGGTGGGCAGGCCGCGGCCCTTGATGGTGTAGGCGATGATCACTGTCGGGCGGGTGTCGTCGATCTGCCCGTAGGCCGCTCGGAGGGCGTCGAGGTCGTGGCCACCGAGGTTGCGGATGGCCGCGAGGAGGGTGTCGTCGTCGAGGCCGGCGATCAACGATCCGATCGCGGCGGTGTCGGGGCCGTCGCCGGGCAGCCGGTCCCGCACCTGCTCGGCGTCGCACCGCAGCAGCCGCTGGTATTCGGGGTTGGGCATGTCCAGGATCCGGGTCCGCAGCTCTGTTCCGCCGGGCCGGGTGAACAGCGATTCGAGCAGGGTCCCGAATTTCACGGTGATGACCTGCCAGCCGGCGGCGGAGAACATGGCCTCGAGCCGGCCCGCGGCGATGTTCGGCACCACCCGGTCCAGGGACTGCCGGTTCAGGTCGACGATCCACACGATCTCCCCGAGTTCGGACACGGACGTGTCGAGGATCGCCTCCCACACCGCGCCCTCGTCCAACTCGGCGTCACCGACGAGCGAGTACTGGCGACCCGTGCCCGCAGAACCGATCTGGGTGTTCACGTAGCGGCGGGCGACGGCACCCCAGATCGGGGCCGTCGCGCCGATCCCGACCGACCCGGTCGAATAGTCCACCGGATCAGGATCTTTCAACCGGCTCGGGTACGACTGGAGGCCACCGAACTCCCGCAGCGTCGTCAGATACTTCTCGCCCAGCTCACCGAGCAGGTAGTTGATGCCGTGCAGCACCGGCGAGGCATGGGGTTTGACCGACACCCGGTCACCCGGCCGGAGCTGCTCGAACCACAACGACGTCATGATCGAGACCATCGACGCGCACGACGCCTGATGCCCACCGACCTTCAATCCTGTCGGATTCGGGCGAACCCGGTTGGCGTGGTGGATCATCGCGGTCGACAACCAGAGCACCCGGCGTTCGATCTCGCGGAGCACCTCAGGGGTCGGTGACTGTTCGGAAGGGGAGTGCAGATCAATCGTGCGAGTGCCGTTCATCATGTCCGTCCTTGCTGTGAGATCCTGGCGCCAACGTTGATCAGCATGCTCAGGTTGTGAGCGAGGCAAATCATGTGGCAAAGGCAGCCGGACTTGGATGAGGCCGGTCCTGTCGATGACAGCGTTTCGAGCTACCCATCGCGAGATGCGTTCCGGATGCAGAACTAGAGACAGTCCACCATCCGCATACGCTTTTCGGCAATACCGCTCGCAGAACTTGCGCATTCTGCGAATCATCACCCACACAAGGGCAGTTGGAGGTTGGCAATATGCCCACCGGGAGCACTGTCGACTCAATCGACGCCAAGATCCTCAAGACACAGACCGAGGATTCGCGGGCGTCATCGCGTTGGCCGACATGACCAGCCTGTCCCAAAACACCGTGCAGGCCCGGCTCAGCAAGCTCGAAAATCAGGGTGTGCTTCACCCGTTCGAACGCCGAATCGACCCGGTCGCCCTCGGATACCCGCTGACCGCGTTCATCCTGACCGGTGTCACGCAGTGGAAGCTGACGCCCATCGCGGAGTCGATGGACCGCATCCCCAAGGCGATCGAGGTGCACGGACGCAGCGGTGTCACAGACGTTCTCATCCACGTCGTCGCCCGCGACGCCGACGACTTCTACCGCATTGCGGGACGGATCCTCGACATCGACGGGGTCGAGCAGACCACCACCGCACTCGTGATGCCCCAGCTCGCTTACCGGCTGAACTCTCCGCTGGCACAGCTCGTCGACGGACGTGACCGCGGCGGCGTATTCAAAGTTCTCACCGACGGACGCGGAAAAGTCTCTGTCGCAAGCAGTCTGCTGAAGCAGTCACGGATCGATTGCGATCCGCCTTGGTTGATGCTGAATGCTCGTTTCGCGTTCCCCGACATGAGTCGACACCATCCTCAGATCTCCAGGATGCGCGACAGGCAGCGACGTCACACTCCGGATTACCGCCTCGCCGAGTCGTTCCCAGCACTTTCGATTGCCACAGAGGGTTCCCGTGAGCGCCCTGGCCCGTCCGCCAGCCCAACATAGAACACACCGCCTCACCCAACGCTCCCCGGAAAGTGGCAGCGGAGCTCAGTCAATGGTGCGCTGGCTCGAAGAACTCGGTGTCGACTGCGTGTTCGGCATCCCTGGGGAGCCATTCTGCGGATATACGGCCCGCTGCTCGAATCGACCCACATCCGACACATTCTTGTCCGGCACGAGCAAGCCGACGGCCATGCCGCCACAGGATATGTGCAGGCCACCGGCAACGTCGGCGTCTGCATGGCCAGCTCCGGCCCCGGCGTCACCAGTCTCGTGACCCAGGCTCGCCGACGCACAGATGCACTCTGTTCCCCGCGTCGCGATCACCGGCCAGGTCTCCCGCGACCCCATCGGCACCGATGCCTTCCAAGAAGCTGACATCCGCGGCATCACCATGCCAATCACCAAGCGCAACTTCCTGATCACCGACCCGGCCGACGTCCCACGCACCCTCGCCGATGCCTTCCACATCGCCTCCAGCGGACGCCCGGGGCGGCACTCGTCGACATCGCGAAAGACGTTTTGCAGGCTGCAGCCACGCTCTCGTGGCCACCAGAGAAGCACCTGCCTGGCTATCGACCACCTGACGCGCCGTCGCCCGAACAGATCCGCGCCGCAGCCAGCATGATCGGCGAAGCCGAGAGAGCTGTTCTCCAAGGTGGCGGCGTGATCAAGGCAGATGCCGCGAGCAAACTATGTCCCACGCGGTGCCGGGCGCCCCACCGACCGTGCAACAGCTCGAAAGATCTCAGCCGTTGATCATGTTATGCAGTGAACTCCACTCCGCCTCACGCAGTTCGTTCTTGCGGATCTTTCCGGTTGAAGTTCTGGGAAGATCGTCGACGAACTCGACCGATCGTGGTGCCTTGTATGACGCGATACGCGATTTCACGTGTGCGATGACCTCGGCCTCGTCGATGTGCGCTCCACTGGCAGTCATCACGAACGCTTTTGGTCGTTCGCCCCACTTGTCATCAGGTGCCCCCACGACGGCGGCTTCGAGTATCGCCGGATGCGACAGAATAGCTTGCTCTACCTCGATCGTCGAAATATTCTCTCCCCCGGAGATCACGACGTCCTTCGCACGGTCGAGAAGTTGCACGTATCCGTCTGGATGCATGACGCCCAGGTCGCCTGAGTGGAACCAGCCACCCTCGGTTGCTTTCCGCGTACCGTCCTCGTCGTCGTAATAGCCTTTCATCACGGTATTTCCGCGCATGACGATCTCGCCCATCTCTGTGCCGTCTGCGGCCACGTCGGTCAACTCGCCCGCCGGTGAAAGCCCGGGACGCACAACCCGCAGCCGCTCGGCAGTGATCGTGCCGACACCTTGGCGCGCCGTGAGTTTCGCGTGGTCCTCGACATCCAGCTCGTCCCACTCGGGCTTGGGTTCACAGACGGAGTAGGGTCCGTAGGTTTCAGTGAGGCCGTAGATGTGCACTATCGATGCGCCCAGAGCGCGGATCCTGGCGATGATGGTGGGGCTGGGTGGCGCACCTCCGTTGCTGATGGTCAACGGTGTTGTGAGGAGGTGGGCCTGCTCAGCGTTGGCCAGGAGGGTCAGAACTGTCGGTGCTCCGTTGAGGTGTGAAATCTGGTGCTCGTCGATCAGCGACCACATGCTGTCGGCGCGCACCGCCCGGTAGCAGACGTGTGTACCGAGCGCGGCAGTGACCGCCCAGGTCGTGCACCATCCGTTGCAATGGAACATCGGCAGAGTCCACAGATACTTGGTGGTCTTACCAAAGCCTGAGTGTAGGATTCCGCCGAGCGAGTTGAGGTAGGCGCCGCGATGGGAGTACATGACTCCTTTAGGGCGGCCCGTGGTGCCGGAGGTGTAGTTGATTGCTATCGTTCGGTTCTCGTCGTCTATCTCCCAGCGTAGATCATCGCCGTGGCCGCGAGTCAGCAGCGAGTCATAGCTGTCAAGTTCGTTAGGTGCGGTGAAAAGACCTTCCACCGTAGGTAGTTCGATCCACGCGCCGACGGTCGCGAAATCTAGTCCGGCGTCGAGCAGCGGCTTCAGTAGCTCGATCTCACCGAAGAGCAGGTGCACACCAGCATGCCCGCAGATGTACTCGATCTCCGCCGCTGACAAGCGTGTGTTGATCGCGACGAGTACACCGCGCGCGAGGGGGACGGCGTAATGGGCGATGAGCAGCTCGGCGGAGTTGGTGGCCAGATACGCGACCCGTTCGCCATCCGTAATACCGGAAGCTCGGAGTGCCTTCGCGAGGGCCTGTACTGCGGCGCCGAATTCACGGTAGGTCCATCGGCGCTCGCCGTCGATGATTGCGATCTTGTCCGGCATGACCTCGACTGCACGTTCGAGGAAGCGAATGGGTGTCAATGGAATGTCGAGACCGGTCACGGATCCYCCAGGTGAAGCAGCGCCTCATACGAAGCGCTGGGCGAGTCGGGTGCTTGTTGCGAGTTTGCGGCGGCGACTACGTCGATGCCTCGAGGGGAAGTGGAGTTCTGGCTGCGGCGTTAAATTCGCGCCCACAGCTTTCGTCCCCCTGCCGCGGTTCGAGGCAGTCAGAGCGACGCGGCGGTCTTGTAGCCCGGATTGCGGACAGTCGGCGTCAGGTCGAGCGCGCAGGCCGACGTCGGGTTCTGACCACCCGGCCATCCGCACACCATGACCTTGGTGAACCCAAGGTGGGTGAGGATGGAAGTGATGGATCCCTGTGCCAGTTCGTGTCCCTGAACCGTGTACTGGTGGGCGGGCCGCGGGTTCGACCGCAAGTAGACGATGATCCCGCATTCTGCGGCGATGTGGGCTCGACGGGTCTCGAACTCATGTCGGCACCCGCAGTCGGATACGAGCGGATCGCGGTGCGAACATTCGAAGACGATGTACACCGTCGGAGCTGCCGCAGGCGTTGTTGAACCGATGAAGGCCGTGTGGTGGGCACCGGTCAGTTCGTCGTCGAAGTCGACTACGCGCATGGACCTGTCTGGAACGTCCACAATCCGTGTAGCAGTCTGGCGAACCCGCCCAACGTGGCCGTCACCGTGATGTAGGCGGTAGTGCACCACATCCTGGAGCTGCACCACTGGAACACGCTGGACCCGGGCGAATACCGCGAGTTCGGTGCCCTGCAGCAGGGTTCCATCGTCACTCAGCAACGTGGCCGTCAGCGCTACTGGCGGAAGTCCGGCGATTTCGCACAGGTCGACCGCCGCTTCCGCACTGTTTCGGTGCTCGATCACTCCGCGTGGAGCTGTTCTCAACGGCAGGACGTGTCCCGGYCGCGTCAGATCCACTGGGCGGGTCTGCGGGCTGGCGAGCACCCGAGCGGTCCGCGACCGGTCGGTCGCACTGATACCGGTTCCGACGCCGGCAGCGGCGTCCACACCTATACCGAAGGCCGGAGTTGTTGCGCTGGAGCCGTTGCCCCGCACCATTGCGGGCAGTTCCAGGTCGTCTGCCCGGGTCGAGCGCATCGCCGCACACAACAGTCCGGAGGTGTATCGAACTGCCCATGCGGTCCACCGTGGGCTGGCGAGGGCGGCGGGAATCAGCACATCGGCGACTTCCTGATCGTCAGCCCCGCTGACGATCAGTACCGGCGCTCCGGTGGTCAACGCGTTTGTCGCGGATTGGATTCTTTGTTTCGGATCACAGACGTCGGTCATCACGACTCCTCACCGATCACGAGGGTGCGAAAACGGCTGTCATGAAAGACAAGGGGTTTCGCTGTCTCATTAACCGCGGAGCTGTTGACCTCCAGAAGTACAACATCGTGGTCCCCTGCGGGGATCGACGTTGAGATCCTGCAATCGAGCCATGCTGCGGCGTCGGCTAGGAATACTGCAGTGGATTCGCCTGCAAACCAGGAGATCCCGGCGAACCGATCGGTGTTCTTGGCCGCGATCTGGCGACTCGCTGCTTCGTGCGTCGATGCCAGGACCGAGATACCCAGATGGCCGTCCTTCGACAGAGACGGCCACGTCGTCGAAGTGTGCTGCACGCAGATCGACACCAACGCCGGGTCCATGGACACTGGTGTGAACGAAGTAGCTACGATTCCCACCGGTCGTCCCTCCTGGAGCGCGCACACTGCCGCGACGCCAGTCGGGTACTGCCCGTACAGTCGGCGGAGCCTGGTGGTATCCCGTTCCGAGTCACCTGTCTTTACTGGATCGAAAGTCATCATGGCGTACCGCCTTGGCTGAGTGGTGAATTGATCTGCTCGTTGAACACACTGCATCGCTCACGGAGGTCGCCCTCCGAGTGGTGGAGGCGATCCGGCGACGACCGGTACGAAGTCGGGTTGAATGTCCCCTTCGTTGTGTGGGGACGATTGTATCGAGCGGACTTATCGGCGTCGGAGGATCGCGTAAGGGTTGCTCCCATGTCGTGCATGTCAGGCACCCCGGGCACGCGCATGCTGGACGATGAGGGAGGTGACGGCATCGAGGCATGCCGCCCCGATGGATGGCGACGCGCCCGCAGGGTCTCCCAGGACACCGTTTGGCGATATCGAACTGATGCCCTCACGGAAGGCGCGATCGAGGAGTCCCTTGTCAACCATGCCCGAGTATCCGCGGGCAAAGCGCTCGACGCGAACCTTGTCCGGGTGAAGTGCGAGCATCACAGAGGTTTCTGCGACGTCGGCGTGCCCACCGACGTTGCCGCCCAGGGAGGCCATGTCCTCGGCGGCCCAGCGCCAGGCGTCCAGAATCGCTTCACTGTCGGTGAAGACGATGACCGACAGTGGTGCCAATTTGTCCGCCAGACGCAACTCGAAGTCGCGCATGACCGGGTAGTTGCCGATGTGGCCCGAGAACAGGACAATCCGCTCGAAACCGGACGCGGCCAGGTGGGCGCCGTAGTCTTCGCAGATCGCCTCGAGAGTCGACGCCCGGAGAGACAGTGTGCCGGGGTATCCGAGATGATGTGGCGAGTATCCGACACGAACGGTCGGCAGGACGAGCGCACCGCCGAGGTCGTTCGCGACCCGCACGGCAAGCTCGTCGGCGTGGTCGGCGTCCATTGATAGCGGTAGATGCCGGCCGTGTTGTTCGACTGCACCGAGGGGCAGGATCGCTGTGCGTGCCCCGTCTGCGATTGCGTCACCGATTTCGGCACTCGTCATGTATTCGATCCGAAGTTCGTTCATAGTGGCACCTACTTGCGATCCGTCCTGGCAAATCGAGCCTGGCGGGCAATCTCGTCCTGCTCGCCGACGTCGTACATGTCGTCGACGAGATCGGTGAAGGAGGCGAGGATGTTGGAGCGCCGGATGGTGGCTTTGGCCGTCAGCTCGCCCGCTGCTGCTGACAGCGCCCGCGGCAGAATCCGGAACTTCTTCAATTGCAGTGGACGGGCGAGTTCGGAGTTGACCTCGTCGATCCATCGGGTCAGAGCAGCATCGCGTTCGTGTGGAGTCATTGCCTGCGTCTCGTCGCTGACGCTGAGCAGTACCGTGAGGTATTTCCGGCCTTCGCCTACGACGATCGCCTCGTCGATGAGCGGACTCGCTTTGAGCCGTACCTCTATCGGCTGCGGGCTGACGCTCTTGCCGCCGCTGGTCTTGAGGACATCCTTCATTCGCCCGATGATCGTCACCTCGCCATCGGAGCTCAGCTCGACAAGATCGCCTGTGCGATACCACCCGTCCTCCAGAGCCGAGGCTGTGGCTTCCGGATTGTGCCAGTAGCCGTCGAAGAGACATGGGCTGCGCACCTGCAGCTCGCCTTCGTGGGATACACGGACAACCCACCGGGGATCGGGCATGGCCTTTCCGATGGTTCCTGGCGCCGGAAAGGCCCGGTCCCATTGGGCGATCACGGAGCCACACGTTTCTGTTGTACCGAAAAGCTCGCGAAGATCGAGACCCCACATATGCCAGAGCGCGGCGACGTCGGGGGTCATGCTTCCGGAGGCTGTCCAACTGACCTTGATGCGGTCCATGCCGACCTTCGCCCGCAGTGGTAGGAAGACGCATTTCATGCACAATCCGTAGAGCGCTTCGAGGTACCTTGGCACCTGACGCCCACGCCAGCGTAGATCACTGACCTTGCGGGCGACCTTCATGGCAATCGAGTATCCGAGGCGGAAGGCTCTGCCGGACTCGGCAAGCGTCTGCAGCACTTCGCTGGCGAGCTTCTCATGCATCCTCGGCGGCCATAGGACGGCAGTTGGCCGCACCCCGATGAGCGCTTCAACTCGCTGATCCATTGTGCAGTACGTGATGACGAGTCGCGTCATTATCGGCGCGAAGACGCCGACTAGAGCCGGCGCGACGTGTGATAGTCCGAGGAATCCAACGAGATCGTGCCGGGTCGTCCCGATCTCGGGGTAGGACATTGCGAAACCAAGTACGGAGTACTGGAGAGTGCGGTGCGTGTGTCTCACGCCCTTTGGCGCGCCGGTGGATCCAGACGTGTAAAACAGCGCGGCCAGCTGGTCTATGTCGCCCGCTTCGACAAGAAGCGTGAACAGTTCCGGCTCAGCCACAGCCCGTGCGCTTCCGACGGCGCGTAAGTAGTCCCAATGTACGGTTTTGACCGTTTCCGGCAGGTCCGCTGGCTCGGCATCGAACCCGATAGTTGCACGCAAATGTGGCAGTCCGGCAGCGACCGCGCGGACCTTGGCGATGTCAGATGTGCCCTCGGCGAAAATAGCAGTTGCGCCGCTGCTTTCGAGCGCGTACTCAACCTCGGGGACCGAGCTGGTTGGATACACGCCGACGGGAACGCCGCCGACACTCAGGATGGCGAGTGCCGCCACGACCCACTCCCGGCGGGTAGAAGACATGATGGCCACCCGGTCGCCCGGCGCCACCCCGAGATCATGGAGGCCCAGGGTGGTCTCCCGCACTTCCTCCAGGTACTCGCTCCAGCTGGTCGGGCGGGCATCGCCGTCCACCCAACTGCAGAATGCGACCGTATCCGGTTCGCGCTCGGCGCGGTCGCACAGCATCTGAGCGAAGGTGCGATCCACGGCTTCGAATCCCGACACGCTGCGCAGCACGGGTACCCCGTTCCTGCCGCCTTCAGGCGAACTCTTTGAAACCATGTTCTTCATCTCCGTCCCCACGGTCACTGCAATTCCTCAGCCAGATCATTGATCTCGGTGCCCGTGTAGCGCTTGACTACCTGCCACTTCCCATCGACCACCTGATATACGCCGTAGTCGGGTGCGGCCGTGTTCGTCGAGTTGAAGTCGACGGGGCCGCTGGCACCGTGATAGTCGATCTTCTCATCTCTGGCCAGGAGATCCAGGCCCTCATCCAGGGAGAACACCGGCGCGCCACCGGAATCAGTCACGTTGTGAAGATTCTCGGCAATCGCCGTGCCTGTAGCCTCGCCACCGGCCGCCATCGCCAAGAGTCCCGAAACGATCGCATCGTATGCCATGGCCGCCGTGGGCTGCTGAGCGATGGCCATGCCTTGCTCCTGGCCGTACTCCTCGATCAGCATATCGCGCATCCCCGAGACGGACGGCGAGTCTGCTGCGAACGCGGACTGCCCGTACGCGCCTTCGAGGTATTGGGCACCGACCTCGTCGAGTAGCACGGGGAAGGTCAGCTCGGCGATAAAGGACCATTTGCCAGGAATCCCTGACCGCGCCCACTCGCGCACGATCGGTACAGCAGGCTCGACGGAGCCGGCGAGAAACACCATATCGGGTTGGGGTTCAAAGGCACTGCGAACCTCCGGCAGATAGGAGCTCTGTCCCCCGTTGAATGCGACTTTCGCCACGACCTTGCCGCCGAGCCGTGTGTAGTAGTCCTCCAACCAGCTCGATGTGCTTCGTGCTGAGTCAGAGTTTTCGTAGAGTATCGATAGAGTCTTGAAACCGTTGTCCCAGATGTTTTTTGCAACCGCCAGGCCATCGAAAGTGTCCGGGCCAATGGTACGGAAGGTGTAGGGGTTGGCCTGGTCGTCGTACTCGACGATGCCGGCATACGGAGATGCGATGGCAACCTCGCTGCGTTCTGCCTGGCTGAGCGTCGCCATGAATGTCGATGACGTCGGACCCAAGATGAATTGCGCGTCATCTTTATTGATGAGCTTGGTGACGGCGCGGACTCCATCCTCGGCGTTGAACTTCTCGTCCTCGCTCACAACCTCGAGTGTAGTCCCGTTGATGCCGCCGCGTTTGTTGACATGGTTCACTACTGCTCGGGTGATCGAATCGACGGGCCCGCCGAAAATGGCGGCTTCACCCGATAGCGGCGCGGCCACACCGATCACCGTGGTTCCGCCGGACGCCCCTCCACCGTCGCCACAACTTGTGAGCACTGCCCCGGTCGCCATGACGACGCACGCGACTGACACCTTACCTGCTGTTGCTCTTAGTACTTTCATCCTCAAAATCTCCTGTGGGACTATTGCTTCGGGGAGGGCGGTAGACACTTCTTGGTAGAAGCAAGGAGAGTCAAACCGGTATTCTCTATCTGCGATCGCGTAAAACCATGCGTGGCGCTCACGCCTGTGGAATTCGGGCACCCAAAAACATCTCGGCGAAGCCCGGATCCGCGAGCAGTTGCGGCCCGTTCGCCTCGTGATGAATCTGGCCGGATTCCATGAGAAATACGCGTCCGCACAGCGGCAGGATTTGGCTGGGATGCTCTTCGATCACCCATAAGACGCCAGTCCCGCTGCGCTCGATAACGCAGATCTGCTCGATGAGTGAATCGACAATCTGTGGCGCTAGCCCGGTGGTGGGTTCGTCGAGGATCAACAGCCTCGGCCGCATGAGCAACGAGGAGGCGATGGCGAGCTGCTGGCGTTGCCCGCCTGAAAGCGTCCCAGATCGCTGCTTCCGGCGCTCGGCGAGGATCGGGAACAGCTCGAAAACCTCATCCACGCGGTCATGAGGCAGCCGCATCGCGCGCGTGACAACTTCCAGATTGTCCTCGACGGATAGTGCGCCAAAGACGTTGCGCAGCTGAGGCGTATATCCGAGGCCGCGGCGAGCTCGCTCGCGGGCGGGCATCCCATCGAGTGGCTCTCCACCAAGCTTGACGCTCCCGCCGCGCGCATCGACGACCCCGGCGATGGTCTGCACGAGGGTTGTCTTGCCGGCGCCATTAGGACCAATGATGGCTGTGATCGATCCTTCATCAGCAGCAAAAGATATGCCACGGATGATGTTATTTCGACCGTACCCGCTGGTTAGGTTCTCGACATCAAGCAGTGGCACTGCGCACTCCCAAATAGGTTTCGATAACTAGGGGGTCGCGGATGACTTCCGCCGGTGGGCCGCTTGCGATGACATGGCCGTCGTGCATTACGTACAGTGCATCGGAAATCGCGTTCATGAACGACATGTTGTGCTCGATGACGAGCACCGTTACACCCTCGACGTCGCGCAGCTGACGCACTGTCGTCGATAGGCGGTGCTGATCGTCGGGGTTGAGCCCCGAGGAAGGCTCATCGAGCATCAACAGCGACGGCGGCTCCATGAGCAGTCTGGCAATCTGGAGCAGGCGCCCCTGGCCGATCGACAGATCTCCCGCGCGGGCATTCGCCAGTTCCGTCAATCCCAAGCGATCAAGCAATATCCATGCACGGTCGACCAAGCTGCGCTCACTCACCGAAATCTGCCGCGGAGACGTGAAGAGCCGTGACAGGCGCTCGCCTGGCACTGTGCGCACAGAGGTGAGCAGATTCTGCACGACCGACATGTCGGTGAAGTCGGCGGTGTTCTGAAATGTGCGCTTGAGACCCATCCGGGCAAGTTGATGCGTCGGTGCCCCTGTCACGACGCGACCGTCGAACAGGACCGTCCCCGCATCAGGCTCGAGGAAACCGGACACCGCGTTGAACAGCGTCGTTTTGCCGGACCCGTTTGGCCCGATGAGACCAGTAACCTTGCCTCGGCCCACTACCATGTCGACACCGTCGAGCGCCCGGAGCTGACCAAAGCTCTTCACAACGCCCTTCACTTCGAGCAAGGGATTCGGTGTAGTCATCAGCGACCACCCGCCGCAGAAGTGGCCAGCACAGCAGGCGCCACGGAGGCGGAGCGGGGTGGCGGGTAGACGGCCAGCCGCGGCCGGAAGAGACCACCCGGCCAGAACAGGAGTATCACAATGAGGACCAAACCCTGCAGTGCGTCCTGAAGACTGGCCAACAGCTCCGGCGTAATGAAGTCCACCTGGATGTATGTGAGGCCTTCGCGCAGACCCAACAGGACGACCGCACCAAGCACCGCGCCGGCATTGCTGCCTGTCCCGCCGATAATCAGAGCAATGAAGACCGTGAAGGTGATATTCACGTTGAAGAATGTCGGAGTAAGGATCGACAGATACCACACGTACATGACCCCGGCCAGACCCATGAAGAACGCGGCAAAGACGAAAGCCTTGAGCTTGACCGCGTAGACGTTCACACCGAGCGAGCGAGCGACTGCTTCGTTCTGGTTTATGGCGCGCAGGCTTCGACCGAAAGCCGATCGCGTCACACGCCGGAAGAGCAGGTAGCTGATTCCGAGAACAACCACAACGGCCGCGGCGACGAACAACGCCTGCGCTCGGCCCGGGATGATGTCGAGACTGGGCACCGGCGCGTTCAGCAGTCCGCGCGCCCCATTAGCGATCGCCGGTTGGTTGATGAACAGCTGGCGGATCACCTCGGCAAGCGCGAGCGAGACAACAGCGAGGTACTCACCACCGACCCTCAGTAGGCCGCTTCCCACAACGAACGCGAGTAGAGCTGATACAAGACCACCGATGATTGCGCCCGCCCACCACGGCAAGCCAAGCCCGAGAATATATGTGTAGGAGCCGGATGGAGCCGGCATGACAGCGAGTGCGTAGGCGTAGGCGCCGACACCGAAGAACGCCGCCACACCGAAGTTCACCATCCCGCCGACACCGAACTGAAGGTTCAGCGCTAGGGCTGCGACGGCGTAGATCCCCATAAGGGTGATCAGTCCGCCAAGAATCAGCAGAGTGCTCATGCGACACGCTCCTTCGGACCGCTGAAGAGGCCCTCAGGCCGGATGAACACGACCAAGGCGATGACCGCGAACACAACCATCTGGGTGTATTCGGACGGGATGACGAGGGTCGCGAGACTTGACGTGAGACCAACGAGGACGGCCGCAAGCATCACGCCGTAGATACTGCCGAGTCCGCCGATGATTGCGGCGGCGGAAATGATCAGCACCTGATCCCAGCCAAGCTCGGGGTAAATGCGTGCGGTGAAGGCGATGAGCGTTCCCGCCAGCGCAGCCAGCGCACTCGCCACCGCCCAGGTGAGGTATTGCAGATAGGAGGTGTTGACGCCGCGAATTTGAGCCAGCGCCTGATTGTTGGCCATCGCGCGCAACGCCCGTCCGCTGTAGGACTTCGACAGCCAAAAATGCAATGCCACAACCACCAGGGCGGCAATGATGACTACCGCGACCTGATCAATTCCGGCCACTGCAATCCCACCGATGCGGAAGGTCTCTTGCAGAGGGACGTTGAGCGTCTTTACGCCGTACCCCGTGAATACCTCGATCATTGCGTGAATGAAGAATGCGAGACCGACGGACGCGATCATCGGGATATAGTGCGGACGTCCGCGCATCGGCCAAAAGATCAGCCGAGCCGATACGACGCCCGCCACCGACGTGACCGCGATCGCCGCGAGACAGGAGACTATCCAGTGCAGCCCAAGCAGCACGTTGAATCCGTACGCACTGAACCCGCTGAGCACAATGAGCTGGGGAAGCGCGATATTGAGGAAGCCCTCCACCCGGCGCACGAGTTCAAAGCCCACTGTCGCGAGCAGCAGAACCGCGCCGCTGACAAAGCCTGCAACAACGACGGCTAACACGATTCCACCTTCATCCCTTTCCTCCTCGAGATCGTCTGCCGTTCCAGCTATCTCGCAATCCTCGGGCAACGGGGTCGTCGAAGTATTCGGCGGCAGACCCAAGTGTGCGCTGCAGAGAGGTACCGTCGCGGGCGTCGTCTGGATCGTTCAGGCTGCGTTTCAAAGCGCCGTAGAGCACTGGTGCCTTTGCCCCGGCGAGTCTCGCGGATGCGACTGCCGCATCGACAAGCTCTGCGGGGTCCGCGAGAACATCGACGAGGCCGATCTCCAGTGCGCGCTCGACATCAAATAAGTCCCCCGACAAGAGCAGTTTCCTCGCTGCGCGTGCTCCGAGTAGTCGGGTGGCGCGCTGAATGCCCTTATCGGCCGGTAGGAGGCCATGATTGATCTCTGGGAAACCGAATCGCGCACCTTGGACGGCCAACACGGTGTCGGCGAACAGGGCAATCTCCATGCCACCGCCCACACAGTAACCATTGATCGCGCCGATCACCGGTCGCGGGTATCGGTCCATGGCCACGAGTAGCGCATGAAACTCCCGCATCCGGGCGTCCAGCTCTTCTTGGGCGGCTCCCTCGAGCTCTCTTATGTCGCCTCCGGCACAGAAGAATCGTTCTCCCTGACCTGTGAGGACGACCGGCGGCGCTTCACGCATCTCGCCGAGTTCGGCAAACAGCGCCGCGAGACTGTGAATGGCAGATCGGTTCAGTGCGTTTGCCGGCGGCCGGTCCACGGTGACGACCAGGACGCCCGCGCGGTCTACAGTGGTGAACCCAGCGGCCTGTCGGGTCTCAAGTCCTGACATGCTTCACCTAGCAACTTCTTGCGTCGCCGGGGAATCAAAGACGGAGTGGTTATCGCGGCGGGCGGAGGGGAATTGGGCCGGCCGGCCCTCGCGGAAGGCTTGTCGGGCCTCTGTGTAGTCCGCGCCGGCGAAATTGAGGGTCTCCAACGC
>NZ_JBFUHV010000164.1:0-19546 GCF_056402215.1 Rhodococcus sp. P4_B6
ATTGTGGTCCGGGCGGGACGAGGTGGAGCGGGAGACTGCCGAGTGGATTCGCTGGTTCAATGCGGACCGGCTGCATTCCTCGATCGACTACCTGTCGCCGATCGAGTACGAGACGCGCTACCGTGAACAGCGTCCCACCGCCGCCTCGGTCCTCGAGGTGGCCTGAACGAAGTCTCCACTCGATCCAGGGCAGTTCACGATGCCCGGACGTCCGCAAAACAATGGAAGCGCTCCGCCTGTCCACGGAGAAAAAGGTCCATTGGCACGGCAGCAGCGCCGACCGCCGGCACGACCTCATCGAGGCCGTCGCAGCGCTCCCGCTGGCAGGACTCGTCGTCATTCACACCGAAGCCGCCGTCTCCGACCGGTGCCACCGCAGAAAATGCCTGGAGTATCTGCTCCCCAACCTGGCCGAGATGCCGTGCAGCCACATCACACTCGAATCCCGCAGCCACCTGGACGCCAGCGATGTCGACATCCTGCAGAAAATTTCGAGCCCCGAAGGTGATCACCTCATCGCTGCGGGTGAATCACGCAGTCGGCATGGTCGAGCCGGCGCTCTGGGTCGCGGACATCGTGTGCGGAGCGGTGGTCCAATCCCGGGTCGGAAATCCCAGCTACCTGGCGAAACTGGCAGGTGCGGTCGACCTGCGCCAGATTTGATCCGGAAACGACGCGAGCCACAGGCCTCGTCGTCCGGCGAGTAATCCTGTGGCTCACTTCCAGCCCCACCTCGATGGGTGGCATCACCATGGAATATACCGTCACCGAGGCGGTCAGTACCCGAGCTCGCGGTCCAGTCCGGGGCCGTTCGCCTCCACAACGCCGGGGCGCTGCCTGAGGGGTCCGGATTTCGGGCCGGGTGGGGCGGGAGGGCGGATACCCGCAACCTCGGCCGTTCATTCAACTCCCGAACAAGCTCGATCCCTCACCGGGCTCAACAATCGGCGGGTTGGGCGTTTCAGTCGGTGGAGGATTGACGTGCACCGAGAACGTTCCGGTTCCGCGACCACCGGCACTATTGACCGTGCAATTAACCAAGGTCTGCCCGACCGGGAATCGGTCGCCAGAGGTGCGGTCGCAGCCCTCGAAGACGGTTCCGGGCAGATTGGCGGGTGCGGGCCATGTAACCGCGGCGGTGCCCGATTGGTCCGCGTCGGTGTAGATGACTGAGGGCACCAGCAGGGTGCTGGTGAGATTGGCACCTGACAGGTTCGCGCCCGTGAGGTCTGCGGCTGCGAGGTTCGCGCCGGCAAGGTCGGTGTCGGTGAGGTTCGCTCCGACGAGTTTGGTGTTGGACAGGTCAGCTGCGAGCCAGTAGCCACGAGTGATGTCCGTGCCTGATAGATCGGCGGAATGGAGAACGACGGTGAGACCGTATGAATCCTTGAGGTTGACGTTGTTGAGCTTCGCACCGGACAGGTCCGCTAGATGGATGTTCGCGCCTTCGAGGTTTCCGCCCGAGAGATCCGCGCCCTTCAGGTTGGCTCCGACGAAGTTCACTCCGTGAAGGTCCGCACCCCTCAGATCCGCACCGGGGCAGGAAGTCAGCGGCTCGAGCGGCCACGGATTCGGCACCCTAATCGTGCACGTCCCAACCACCGTGTCCGCCAGAGCAACAGGGGCTGTGATCCCAACTCCAGCCACCCCCGCAACCGCGACACCGAGCCAGGAGATCGCATGCCGCCAAGTGCGGCGCGGTCGGAAACGATGCACAGCAAGACTCATCTTCACTACAGGTTCTTACCAACCCCACTGAGTTGAAGGTATCCGCTGCGCGAATGAATCTCAGAGGGTTGAGGGACCCAGGACCTTAGACGCCGGCGGCAGATGTCGCCGAGGACGGCACCGCTTACCAYGCCGCCGCACTGAACACAATCAACGGAATCGCCTGCAATACAAGCACTCCACCTGCACGACGGGGGCGACCACCACCGGTCAGCCGGGCAAATCCTGCCATGGGGGCCACGATAGCGCAGGGCAGCTCACGCGGTCGTGGGAATGGCGATCTGCTCTCTCCCGTCGATGGCAGAGAGCAGATAGTGCGGGGAGGTGACCACCTGTCGAGGCACGGCAATCGCCTGCCGGTCGGTGTCGAGGTAGAGGCGGTATGCGAGCTGTCCGTCCCGGTGGCCGCCGGTGTCCGGGTCGACAGCACCGAGGAAGTATCCGTGCGAGGCGCCGGCGGTGGAGAAGATCGCGCGCGCCCACTCGGCGGGCTCGGCGGGCGGCAGATACCGTGGCCGACCTGTCTCGGCGTCGAGGGTGTGCACGAGGACCGTGACCGCGAACCCGGCCACGGCCGGGAACCACTGCTCTGCCGCGACGTCGAACGGTGCGATGGAGGTGTGGATCCGCAGTTCGATGTCCTGTCCGGTGCGCGCCGACACCGTGATGAGGTGCGGATCCGCTGAGATGTCACCGGTGGCCAGAGACGGCAGAGCCTGGTCGGCGCTGGGGTTTCCGGTGCTTGCGGACATGGGACAAAGGGTACGGGGGCTTCGGCGCCCGGCTGAGAGGGCGACCGGGAGTTCGCATCGCCGACGACAGGACCGGCTGAATGTTCCATTTAGCGGAGACGACATGTCCCCCTGAAGGATTTTTGGCCGAACATGCACAGCGCCGGCCTTCGTCTCGACGTCGCCGGGTGGCACAGTTCGGATCACCGCCCACCCCGGGGCAGGATGAGACCGTGAGCGACCGAACCACAGCAGACCTTGAGCGTGAACTCGCCATGCTCGCCTACGTACGCGACCGTCTCCGGGCTTCGGAGGGCGAAGGCTTCCGTATCCCGACCACCGCCGTCGACCAGGTTCTCGATGAGCTCAACAGTCTCGAACGATCGCCGTGGGATCCGGCTTGATTTCGTCCGCGCAGTCCGAGCTACTTACGGATGCGCAGCGGTTCACGGGCGGCTCCCGAAGTGCCGTCGGTGCGGACCTCTGGCCGGCCAGGATGTAACGAAGACAGCTGACCTCGCGAACCAGACTGCGGTGCCATTCCCAAAACCTTCGGGATCCTGATGCCCCCGCCTGAACCTCCTGGGATTGGGGGGTCCTCGACACGGACTGATTGGAAACCCCGCAATGACTTCCCCGACAACGCCGCCCGGCTGGCATCCGGATCCGGTTGATCCGAACCTCGTGCGTTACTGGGACGGCGCTCAGTGGACCGGAGACACCCGGCCGAAGGCCGGTCAGACCCCGAATCCGCCTAAGAAAAAGGGGGGTGTTCGGGAAGGTGCTGCTGGTCGTTGCCGCTGTGCTGGTGGTCATGGCGATCCTCGGGACAGTGCTCGGTGGGAACGACAAGAAAGACGACAGGCCCGCGGTAGCGGCTGCGGCGACCCTCGCAACCACTACCACGACCGCGGCACCCACGACCTCGAAGGCAGCGGCGTCGACGTCCGCACCGGCTACGACGCCCCCGGTGACAACCACCCAGGCGCCGGCCGCTGCGCCGAGGCCCGCGATTCCGGCATCGGACCCGAGGTGCGCCCCGGCGAACGAATCACTGGTCGCCATGGTCGAATCCGGCTTCTCGGCTTCCGGGCTGTCGCTGATCAACGGCACGGTCATCGACTCCGGACCGTACACGTTCCTGGGCGGCACCACCGTCGACACCACCGGCAAGGTGAAGAACCGCTCCGATGTCTGGGTGATCTCGAACGGCGCGGTCTATGCCTCGACCGGCGGCGCCCGCAACACCACAACCTGGCCGAAGGCCAGTGCGGCACCGCTGCAGATCTCACCGGGTGACGAGATCGTCCAGGCGCTCGACACCTGCGTAGTCAACCTGACCCGCTGATGGCCGGAGTTGTCGTCGCTCGTGGGCTTCGCGGATAGCGCGGTTGCGGTGAGTTGGACGACGGAGCAGGTGGCTGCCTCGAACTTGGCCGTACCTGCGGATACGGCGCTTTTCGGCGGTACTGCAGAGCAGTCGGGACGGACGACTGGGTCCGCCCCGACTGCGTGCGAGCACTCCGAGCTAGCCGAGCAGATTGCTGAACCATTCCAGCAGTTTGCTCAAACACTCCCACAGTTCAGGGACGTGCCGGAGCGATACCACGGTCCGAATGCCATTGAACAGCAAATGGATTCGCTCTGCCCGTGTCATCTTATTCTTTACTTCACTATTTGATTGTTCTCTATCTATTTCTCTTTTAATTTCCATTTTAGTTATTCCTTCCGGTGATCCATCACCTTTCTTTGTTGTCCGAAAAATGGCATAATACGATCCAAGGAGTAATTCTCTGGAGTGCTCGTCGCCGCCATTCTTCGGTGTAGAGGGTCCCACATTACAGGATGCGTCACCGCAGGTCTAGTGCCCATGGCGTGTATTTTTCTGCGGATTGGGAATTGCGTATTCGGGTATTAATAGCCCCGCAATAGTCAAAGCTAAATGGAAATTCCGGAGTAATACTTATATCTGCACTTAATATTGTTCGCCCACTCTGGCAGCTGGCTGGAACCCTGAAGGTGAGTCCTCGGCTCGGAGTTCCTCCCCGTGGATGAGTGCGGAGGCCGGCTGATGAGTTGGCGCGACTATCGTCACGACTACCTGCGAGCAGGGCTGTGGCGGGTGGGAAATCGGTGCGAGCAGACGGGGCCGTTCCATGGAAATGTGAGGAGCGATGGTGCCGACTCAGGAGTGCTCGACCACGGACTGCGGGCGGCCAGCTGCCTTCGCCACCCGCAGCGAACCCGCCTGGTGCCTCGACTGCATCGACAACTTGGTACGCGCTGGTGGCCTCGAACCGGCGGAGCCGTTCACCAAACCGAGCACGTGGCGGCTCACCACCTGCAGCACCTGCGGGGTGCAGGCCCACTACCTGCTCAAGTACATCGTCGGCAACAACGCGGCCGGGATCGCGACCTGTCGGGCATGCCACTGGAAAGCCTGGCCGGGCAACCGAGGCCCTCGCCCGGGAGCCACTCCCGATCGGGAGAAGATCGCCCGCCGACTCGACGAGTTCGGGTACAAGCTGATCGATCCGCTCGACGAGGTCAGCGACGACGGCAATGGCCCCCTCGTGGCCAAATGCCGCCAGTGTGGGCGTATCTGGGCCGCCCGCATGGCGGACTTCGGATGGCACTGCAACTGTTCCCGCAATTCCCGCTCCTCGAACCCGGCAAGCCCCCGTGCTGGCCGGGTGCTGCTGTCCGAGTCGGACTCTCCGGCGCTGCAGTGGTGGGACCACGAACGCAACGACGAGGCGACGTTTCGCACCGTAACGGTCCGGGCCACCCGAGCGTGTCAGTGGCGGTGCCCGGAGTGCGGGCTGCGATTTGAGGCGAAGCCGGCGACGATGACCGACCGGCCGACCTGCCCGGACTGTTCGACCCGCCGGCAAGAGGAATGGGAGATCGAATACGCGCAGTGGAGGACGACCCCGATCGCTGACGTACCCGAGCTGGCGGCAGCGTGGGCGGACGACGCCGACCCACGAAAGGTGATGGTGGCCAATGGCACACAACGGCGGTTCCGTTGCCCGAAGGAACACTATCCCCGGCTGACCCCGATACGGTTCCTCAAGGCAGGGTGTCCGCAGTGTCGCGGCGCGAAGACGGCGACCGCGAAGAAGTGGCTCGCCGACACCTCGCCTGAAATCGCCAGCCAGTGGCATCCGACATTCAACGGCACGCACACTCCACAGAACGTGGTGTGGAACTCGCAGCGCACAGTCTGGTGGCGGGCGGACTGCTGCGGCCACGAATGGCCGGACACAGTCCGGGCGCGCGACAAGTATCAGCGGCTGAGGTGCCCGGCCTGTCGCACCTTCCTCGGCTCGCTGGCCTGGCACGACCCAGGGTTGGCCGCGGAGTGGAGCCCGGCGAACCCGATCACCGCATGGAACGTGCGCCCACACACCTCCACGCCATTCGTGCCGGAGTGGATCTGCGCCACCAACCCCGGACACACGTGGCAGGCACCGCTGAGCAGCCGCTCGAACGGCGCCGAATGCCCGGACTGCCGCGAGGCCGRCAAATCGCGAGTGGAGCTGGCTCACCACGCCGCCGCCGAGGAGCTGTTCGGCAACGCGCGCTCCGGGGTGACCATGAAGGACAAGGCCTTCACCACCCGGAAGTCGTGGACCACCGACATCAGCGTCAGCGTCAACGAGCACACGCTGGTGATCGAGTACGACGGCGCGTACTGGCATCGCGCGCCGGCGAAGGTCCTCGTCGACGAACGCAAGAGCCGAGACCTGCTCGCGGCCGGATTCTGGGTGGTGCGGCTGCGCGAAGACGACCTCCCCGCTCTGGAGATTGACCATCCCCGCTACCGGGAAGTGCGGGTGCACTCCAGCGTTGCGCGACCAGGACCCGTCATGGAGGACATCCGCGACTGGGTCACGGACCTGACCGCGTAACTCGACAGGAAAGTGCCCCTCCTTGAGGACATCCGAGCGGTGGAACGGAACAAGGACGCCCTCGAGCAGGCGGCACGGTCTGCGTGAACTCCCCGGATCCGCTGCGCGGCAAGGTCGCCGCGCAGCTCACCGCCATGTCTATGCCCGGTGGTCCGCTGCACACCAAATCCGACGCGAGCACGATGATCCGCTTCGCGGCATCACCGGCCTGGCTGCGGTTTCGCCGCACCGTCATCGACTGGTGTCTGGCGCGGGAAACCCCACTGCGCGAGGGCCGGGTGGCCATTCTGATGGCCGGTCCGCCCGGTGCCAGCAAATCCACCGCCCAAGCCCATATGGTGGGGGAGCACCTGCAGGGGTGGCGGCATATGGATGCGGACGAGTTCGAACTTCGCCTCCTCGCGGCGGCTGACGCGGACGGCTTGCTGCAGCAGTTCCTGCCCGAGGAGCTTCGATCAGCTTCCGGGCAGCCGAGCCGCTTCTATCCGAACGACCTGTCCGCACTGGTCCACATCGAATCGAACTTTCTGCTCGAAACGGTGGTCACGCAGTCGTTGAGGGAGTACGTGATCATCGACGGCACGAGGGCCTGGAAGCCATGGGTGCCCGAGTTGGTGACGCGACTCGGGCGGGAGCAGTACACGATCGGTGTCGCCGACGTCGAAACCTCCCGATGTAGAAAGGGTGCACGCTGCTCAAGTGATGGTCATGCCGCCGTCGACGACTATCGTCTGTCCGGTGACGTAGCCGCCCGCCTCGGATGCAAGCCACACCACCGTACTCGCCAACTCTTCTGGTTCGCCGGTTCGTCCGAGGAGCATGCGCCTGTCCAGTTGTTCGATGTGGCTCTTTGGGTATTTCCTGCTGATGGCACTCGTGAAGACGCCTGGAGCAATTGCATTGACGCGAATGCCTTTTCGGCTGCCCCATTGTTGTGCGAGGTCGCGGGTGATGCCGGCGATGGCAGCCTTGCTCGCGCTGTAAGCAGCTTGCGGCAGGCCCGTGTTCGTGATTCCCAGAATGCTCGAGATGTTCACTATCGAGCTCCCCGGTTGCATCACTCGCCCGCATGCCTGTGCCGCCCAGTAAGAACCGTGTAGGTTCACATCGATCACGGATCGGAATTCGTGAACGCTCTCACCGATCGCAGGTCCTACGGACACGAGTTCGGCGTTGTTGACCAGGACATCGACCCTCCTGAACTTGTCCAGTGTCGCTTCGACCAGAGCAGTGCAGCGGCCTGGATCCGTGATGTCGGTCGGAACCGTCAGTACACGTCGACCTGATCGGCGGACGATGTCGGCCGTTTCGTGGAGTCCGTCCGTGCGAGGAGCGGCGAGGACTAAGTCTGCACCCGCTTCGGCCAGTCCTTTGGCCAGGGCCGCGCCTAGCACCGATGAAGCGTCGGTGACGATCGCGACGCGGTCGTCGAGGCGAAATCTGTCGAGGATAGTCATCCGTCTGCGCTCCCGCGGATCAGAACCACGCGGGGTTCATGTCGAGTGTCGTTCTGTCCAAGCTCGCCAACAACTCCACCTGCGGTCCGACCTTCGGCAGTTCGTAGGCGTAGAAGTACCGGGCCGCTTGCCGTTTTCCATCGTAGAAATTGCCGGCCTGACCATCCGCGGCGATGACTTGCTCGAGCCACATCCATGCGATGACGGTGTGCCCGAAGGCTTCCAGGTAGATGGTCGAGTTGGCGAGTGCAAGTGAGGGGTCACCTGATTCCCAGAGCGCGGCTGTCAGGTCCACAATTCGTCTCCAGGTAGAGGCCAGTTCGGCCGCATAACGCTCGGCGTCTCGGCCTATCGCCTGTGCTCGTTGCACGGTCGCCGCGATCTTCGAGTCCAGTAGCTTTAGTCCAGCGCCGTCCTGCATTGTGACCTTGCGGCCGAGCAGGTCGAGGCCCTGTATTCCGTGAGTACCCTCATGAATCGGATTCAGCCTGTTGTCGCGGTAGTACTGTTCGACGTCGTAGTCCCGTGTGTAGCCGTACCCTCCGTGAACTTGTATGGCGAGGTTGTTCGCCTCCAGGCACCATTGTGACGGCCAGCTTTTTGCGATCGGGGTCAATACGTCGAGCAGTAACGTCGCGTTGGAAGCATCTTCCTTGTTGTCGGCGCTGTCGTGTTCGTCCACCAAGAAGGAGCAGTACAAGCCGAGTGCCAGCGCTCCTTCCACGTAGGACTTCTGCGCCAGCAGCATGCGGCGCACATCGGCGTGTTCTACCAGGGCCACTGGAGGCGAGGACGGATCTTTCGCGCCCAGTGCCCGGCCCTGTGTCCGCATCTTCGCGTACTCGACCGACTTCAGGTAGCCGACGTAGCCTAGGGCGATGGCCACGAACCCGACGCCGATCCGCGCCTCGTTCATCATGTGGAACATATAGCTCAGCCCACGATTTTCTTCGCCGACGAGAAAACCGATCGCCCCGGCGTCGCCCTCCGGCTGATGCGTGCCGTCACCGAAGGCAAGGAGCGTGTTGGTGGTTCCGCGAAAGCCCATCTTGTGATTCAGGCCGGTCAGCGTCACATCGTTGCGGATGCCGGGTTCTCCGTCCGGGCCGGGTAAGAATTTCGGGACAATGAACAGCGAAATTCCTTTCACCCCAGACCCGCCGCCGGGAACCTTTGCCAAGACGAGATGGATGATGTTCTCGGTCAGCTCGTGGTCGCCGGCGGAGATCCACATCTTGGTACCGGTGAGTCTGTACCGGCCGTCGTCCTGTTTCACGGCACGAGTGGTGATGTCGGCCAACGACGAGCCGGCCTGCGGCTCCGACAGACACATGGTTCCGAAGTATCTGCCCTCGATCATCGGGCGGACGTAGTCGTCTACCTGCTGGTCGGTGCCGTGGGTCGAAATCAGATTCGCATTTGCGATGGTGAGGAACGGGTACGACGAGGTCGAGGCGTTGGCGGCCTGAAACCACGCCATCGCGGCACGGGACACCGTCGTCGGCAACTGCATGCCCCCGACGCGCTCGTCGAACTGTCCGGCCAGTAGTCCAGCCGCGGAGTAGATGTCGAGAGCCTGCTTTACCTCCGCGATCATCTCTATCGAACCGTCTGGCGACATGGTCGGCTCGTTCGCATCGGACTTCTTGTTGTGCGGTGCGAAATGTTTGTGGGCGATGTCCGCGCTGAGTTCGAGCACCGCGGCGAACGTGTCCCTCGAGTGCTCGGAGAACCGTTCGCGCGATGTCAGCGACACCACATCAAGCCACTCGTACAGCAAGAAGTCCAAGTCGCGGCGTGACAGCACGTCGGTCATCGAGATCTCCGAATCCTGTGCAACATCACATCGACACCCCGCCGTCGACGGGAAGCACGACGCCCGTGATGTACGCGGCTTCCTCCGACGCGAGGAAGCAGATGGCGTCGGCCATCTCGGATGGGTCCGCGAGCCGGGCGATCGGACCGGTGAGCTCGGAGAGCTTCTCCTCCGGGATCGTGGCGGTCATGCGTGTGGCTGCATTGGGCGAGATCGCATTGACCGTAACTCCGAAGGCAGCCAACTCTTTTGCAGCAGTCTTGGTGAATCCGATGATCCCTGCCTTCGCTGTTGCGTAGTTCGCCTGTCCGCGGTTGCCTCGGAGCCCGGTGTACGACGTGATATTGATGATGCGCCCGAATTCTTGCTTGCGGAAGTGGGGGACCGCTGCGCGGGTAAACCGAAAAGTACCTCCCGCGTGCACCTGCAGGACCTGATTCCAGTCGTCGTCGGTGAGCTTCCACAGCACTTTGTCACGCAGGATTCCTGCGTTGTTGACGACGATGTCGACGCGGCCGGTCTCGGCGACAACGGTCGAAATGACGTGTTCGACATTGTCGGTAACGCTGACGTCCGCTGGGATTCCGATTGCACCGACGTCTGCGGCCGAGCTGGCAAGTTCGTCCTTGTCGAAGTCGACCATGAACACGGTCGCTTGTGCCTCTACGAAATGTCTCGCGATCGCCTGCCCGATGCCGCGGGCCGCGCCGGTGACGATGACGGATTTGCCTGTGAAGTCGTACGTGATGTTGCCCATTGCGTTTTTTGCTTTCGGTTTAGTGTTGTCAGGGGGTTGTCACGACAGGCGTTCGAGAATCATGGCCATTCCTTGGCCGCCGCCGACGCACATCGTCTCCAGGCCGAACTGTTTGTCGTGAAATTCCAGCGAGTTCATCAGCGTGGTGGCAATACGGGCGCCGGTCATGCCGAAGGGGTGACCGAGTGCGATCGCGCCTCCGTTGATATTCAGTCGGTCGTCGTCGATGCCGAGTTCACGAGCCGACGGAATGACCTGAGCCGCAAATGCTTCGTTGATTTCTGCCAAGTCGATATCACCGATGCTCATGCCGGCGATGTCGAGTGCGCGCCGGGTCGCTTCGACGGGTCCCAGACCCATGATCTCGGGTGAGAGTCCCGATACGCCGGTCGATACGATGCGGGCCAGGGGGGTGAGTCCGAGCTCCTTCGCCTTCGCGTCCGACATGATGACCAGTGCTGCCGCGCCGTCGTTGAGCGGGCATGCGTTGGCTGCGGTGACGGTTCCGTTCGGACGGAATGCCGGCTTCAGCTTGCTGACGGCGTCGTACGTCGTTCCGGGCCTGGGGCAGTCGTCAGTGCTGACCACGGTGCCGTCGGGGAGGGTGACGGGTGTGATTTCGCGGGCGAAGAAGCCCTGCTCGATTGCGGCCTCGGCGCGATTGTGGCTGCGGACGCCGAATTCGTCTTGTTCTCGGCGTGAGACCCCACTGTATTCCGCGACGTTCTCGGCAGTGTGTCCCATGGTGATGTACAGATCGGGAAGTGCCCCGGTTGTTCGCGGATCCACCCACGGGTCCTGGTTGCCACCAGCGCGCCGTTCGGTGAGGGACTCCGCGTCGGAGAACACGGCGTTGTGCGTCTCGGGGTTCTCGTCGGCCATGCCTGTGTTGAAACGGCTGACAGTTTCGACTCCGGCGGAAATGAAGATATTTCCTTCGCCTGCCTTGATCGCGTGCAGTGCCATCCGGGTGGTCTGAAGGCTCGAGGAACAGTAGCGGTTCACGGTGACGCCTGGTAGATGGTCCATTCCGGCGAGAACGCTCACTGCCCGTCCGAGGTTGTATCCGCTTTCGCCGGCGGGCTGAGCCGTGCCGAGCATGAGGTCGTTCACCGTTCGGGGATCGACCTCGGGCACCTTTCCCAATGCGGCGAGCACCATCTGTGCTGCCAGGTCATCGGGGCGCATCTCTCGGAGTGAACCCTTGACTGCGCGACCGATCGGGGACCGGGCGGTCGCGACGATAACTGCTTCAGGCATAAATCTCGTCCGTTCATGTTGTCGACCAGTGGGTCGAATATTCGATCTTGCGGTCTACTTATCGCAGTATGGCTGCGCCGGGAGTGGTGGTCAAGTAGGCCTGTCGTAAGCCGGTTGCGGCGTGCTTACGTAACGGCCGCAGGCGAATACGCGGTCTTGGGCGTGTGGTGGGGCGGCTTGTTCGGCGGGTTTCGACGCGTATGACTCGACCGCGAGCGCCGAATTTGCAGTCTGCGCCGGTTCGGCTGGCCGGCTTGGGGCAGGTCTGCGTCCTGCCCTGCGGACGACGAAACAGATGCGTCTCTCGAACAGGTGCCCGCCGGAGGAGTGCAGCGCGCGGCAGAGCCGTGCGAGTCGGCCGCAGCGGCTCATAGTCTGCTGCCGTAACCGCTCCCACCGCGGCGCCAGGCAAGTCTGGAGTGATGGTCCTGGTCGGGGCTGTGCAGTGTGGGCGCACCCCTGTGCTGCCCCAGTCCCGACAGTGGACCATTCGCGTGCCGGACGTCGCCTCATTCGCCGACGAGCACCCCGGTCATCTCGGGGATCCGTCTAAAGGGCGTGCAGTACCGACGCTCAGAGAGGGTCAGAGGGCGTACCTCGAAGAAACCAATCAAGGCGACGCGCTGAAAATTTACCGATTCCTCAACAAGAGTTCGAGCTGGCTTGTGTGATGCCGTATCTCGCGGGCGTGGTAGGCAAGCGCCCCATCCACGCCCTGGACGTCTTCGGGCCAGCCGGCGGATGCCGTCGACGTGGTCGTCATGACTCCGCGCAGAATCAAGTGGGCGAAGGTCTCGGCGATGTCGTCAGCGGGTTTACCGTCTTCTCCCGGGCGATACCACTTCCAGATCCAGTTGCACATGCCGTCGATCGCAAATGCTGCCAGGGTTTCATCGATTGGTTCGAAGATGCGAGCCTCTACGCCCTCTCGAATGATCTGCCGGATCAGCACATCATGCTCGCGCTTGGCTGCCCGGAACTCGTCGCGGACGTCGTCGGGAAGCTCGCTTTCTTCGCGAAAAGTCAGTGAGTAGAGATCCAGGTGATCGACCAGGGAGTTCAGGTGGAAACGAATGAAAGCTGTGAGCTTGGTAGCTGCGTCGGCATCCGATGCAGCGATCACCCGGGCTTTCTCGACCTCACCCCTTGCCCAGTCACCGAAGACGTGCCGGAGCAGGTCGTCTCGGTTTTCGTAGTAGTGGTAGATGGACGCCTTCGACAACCCCACCTCCGCAGCGACTTCCTGCATGGTGACTCCGTTGATCCCCCGGGCCTGGAAGAGTCGGGCCGCACCCTCTGTGATGCGGTCACGCATCACGGAATTGCGTACCGAACCACCGGCGCTCTTCGCAGCCGCCGCGTCCGCACGATCAGAAGCCGTTGTCATAGCTTCCGAGGATAGACACCGCCGCAGCCAAGCCGGTACCGGTGGGCACTGCAATCAGCGCGACGACGGCGTTAGTGCAGCTACGCGCCGCGTTGTTCATGCATGCTCGATCAGTTCGAGCTGCACGCCGTTGAGTGCTCGGGGGTGGTAAAAGTTGACCGCCCCGAAGTCTCCGCGGACGGCCTCGTCGAGCAGAGGTGACAATCCCTGCTGCTTCAGCTCGTCCGTAGCGATATCGAGGTCGTCTACTTTCGCAGAGAAGAGAAAGACGCCTTCACCGTGGCGCTCGAGAAAGCGCGCCACCGACGTGCTCTCCTGGGTCGAGGCGATCAAACTGATGATGAAGCCCCCCACGTCGAGCTTCGTACCCTCGAGGCCGGGGAACGCAAATCCGTCGGGGCCGACGTGCTCGCCCCTGACATCGAACAGGCGTTCGTAACGCTCGGTCGCGGACGGTAGGTCGCGAACGGCGATGTTGATTCCATTGACTGCGAGGCTCATCTTCGTCTCCTGTTGTTGCGGTTTCGTGTAATTCGCTGTCGCGCCGGACATCTGCACGGGTGCCTCGCCGCAGTGGGCGTGCCCTGGTAGGTGGGCGCGTACGGAACGCTGACCTTCAAGGGTCTGCACCGAGACAGTACCGACCCGAGGGTCGATAATTCAAGGAGTCGGTCGGATTCGTTCGGCGAGCCCGCGGCAGCGGAACCGTAGCGGCACGCGCGCAGGACGCGACATCACGCCATCTGGCCGAGGCGACGCGACTGTCGCCCGGGGTCGAACCGAACGCCTTCGATGCACAAATCGTCGGGATGCCTGGAATGTGCGGCAGAGGGGTGGTACAACTTGTGTCGACTACACAGTCGGGTTTTCAACCTTCGGGTAGATTTGGTCGTGCACGCAGCAGTGGACACCGGCGCGGCTTCCCGCGGAGTGGACAACGGCGCCCACGCGGTCGGTGACGAGCGTCGATGCGGCGTTCTCCGTCGCCATTTCCACGGCCGTCAAGCCGGGAACAGACCAGCGAACCGTCCCATGTCGAGGTGAGGTGGAGGAACGATGGCACAGGCCGATAGTTATGCGCATCGACGCGCACAGGTAGTGGTGGTCGGACTCGGCGGCATTGGCGGTGGAATTGCCCGTCGCATGGCCGAACAAGGCCGATACGTCATCGGCATGGACGTCGACGGGGTCCGTGCGAGTGAGTGGCAGGAGCAAACGGGAAGTCGGGCGGTGTCCTCGTTCGATGGTATCGACTGGGGCGATGTCCGGTGCATGTTCATCGCGGTGCGAACGGTGCAGCAAATCGAAGCGGTGTTGTCCGACGACAGCGTGCGCTCGGCGATGGACGACGGCGCCAGCGCCTTCATCATCACCACGATGACTCCGTCGGACGCCCGCCGCGTCGTCGACGCGCATCGAGCGTGGCGTCTGTTCGAGCTGCCCGTTTCAGGCGGCGAGGTGAGGGCGCGAGAAGGCGAACTCACCGGTCTGATCGCAGGCCCGCAACCCGATGCCTTCGAAGAAGCCCTGTTACACGACGTCTTTGCGAGACTGTTCCCGCTCGACACCGTCGGTCAACCCTCGTTGCTCAAGTTGATCAACAACACCCTGGCCGCCCGCAATGTGCTGAGTGCGGCAGTGGGGCTTGCTACCGCACACGAGCAGGGAGTCGACCCGTCGATCGCAAGCGAAGTCATCCGGTCGTGCTCAGGATCGAGTGCGGCCGGCGACGCCCTGGCCACCCTTTCGGACAATCAAGTCGACCTCCTGCTCAAAGACACGCGGTTACTCGGCGGTGAGTTGCCGTCGTCGCCGTTCGATCGCGCGTCCATGAATGACATCACCTCCACCGTCAGCGCTGCCCGGGGGCTACTCGAGGCTGCCGATCCAGAAAGGACACGGTCATGATCGAAGAGTGGAAAGACGGGATGGCATTCCCGCACCTGACAAGTTCGGTGCGTATCGGCTCTCGAGTAGTGAAGAACCGCATCGTCTCACCCCCGCACGGCACGTACTACGCGTCCAACGGAATGGTCACAGAACAGCAAATCGCTTACTACGCCGAAAGAGCGGCGGGCGGCGTGGGCATGATCGTCGTCGGAAACATGGCCGCATGGGATCGGTCGAAGACCGGCGGAGGACAAAACTACGCCTTCTCCCCGGAGGCGGTCGAGGGCCATCGCAAGCTCGCACAGGCTGTCCAATCGCATGGTTCGCTGCTATTGGCGCAGCTCTGGGACGGCGGCCGCCAAGGTTCCTCACGGCTGAGCCATCTGCCGCTTCTGTCAGCGTCGCCTCTACCCGACCCTGTTGTTCGGGAGATACCCAAGAAGATTGAAGCATCGGAGATCGAAGACATGATCTCGAGCTTCGCTCGGTCCGCGGCGCTCATGGAGCAAGCCGGTTGGGATGGAGTCGAACTCCTCGCAGCGCAGGGTTACGGACTCGCCCAATTCGTTTCTCCCCAGATGAACCATCGCCACGACGAATGGGGTGGCTCACACGAAAACCGCGCACGCGTCGTGAGTGAGATAGTCCGACGTATCCGGTCAGTGGTCTCCGCGGACTTCCTGGTGGGTGTGCGCATCAACGGCGACGACATGATTGCCGGCGGTAACACCCCCAGCGACGCCATCATCACGGCGACACTGTTGGAGCAGACCGGTGGGGTCAGCTATCTGAATGTCAGCGGCGCAAGCAACGAAAACTATCCACTGTGGATTGCCGATATGGGGCACGACACCGGACTTTTCGTCGACGCCGCCCGAGCGATCAAAGATGCGGTGTCCATCCCGGTCATTGTCGCCACGAGAATTAAGGACCCTCTTGTCGCCGAGTCGATTCTGGCGCAGGGCTCTACCGACATGGTGGGGATGAATCGGGCGTTGATCGCAGACCCATCCATGCCGGCCAAAGTCGCATCAGGCCGTCTCAGCCAGGTTCGACCATGCATCAGCTGCAACCAGGGTTGCGTCGGCAAGACCGCTCAAGGCGGACAGATGGAATGCACCGTCAACCCTCGGGTCGGGTTCGAGTGGTCGAGTACCCGGGGGCAGGTCACCCGACAATCGGTCGTGGTCGTCGGTGGTGGCCCGGCAGGCATGCAGGCAGCGGCAACCTGCGCCGAACGCGGCGCCGACGTCGTGTTGTTCGAAACCCGCGAGACGTTGGGTGGCCAAATCGAACTGGCGTCACGCACGGCAAGTCGATCGGAGTTTCGACTGCTGATCGAACATCTACGTCGCCGACTCAACACCTTGGGTGTCGAGATGCACCTGGGTACCACAGCGACCGTCGACGACCTCTCTGCCTTCGATCACGTCTTTCTCGCAACAGGCTCGAGGCCGTGGACGACCGGCTTCACCACTCACCGACCAGATGCCAGGGCCGTACCAGGACACGACTTGCCGCATGTCGTCACATCATGGGAAGTGTTCGACACGACCGCGACAGTGGGGAACAGAGTTCTCGTCGTCGAGGACGACTTTCAAGGGCACGCGACCACGGCTGCCGAATACCTCGCAGAGAACGGCCACGAGGTGACCATCGTGACGAGGTCGACCTCGGTGGGACTCTGGAGCGGGGCCGGCCAGGAATTCCTGTACAAGCGGTTGCGCAATGCACGGGTCGAGCTACGGCCCCACACCTGGATCGACACCATTCGAGATAAGACAGTCGACGCTTACGATGTATTCTCCGGCGTGCCCGTCGAACTGGGCAGCTTCGACACCGTGGTTCTGGCAACCGGTAGCGCCGTCGACGACACCCTGTACCAGCAGCTGGGCGATGACCATCGTGTGGTTCGCATCGGCGACTGCTTGGCACCCCGACGTCTCGACAATGCCATGTGGGATGGCCTGCACGCCGCCGACCGGCTGTCCGCAGTGGGCACAGCTCTGAAACTGGCCACCCCATGACGGGTGCGTGTCGCGACCGGGCCGAGTCATCTCTGAAGGAGCTTCAGCACCCATGCGCATCTTCACATCACCGGATCAACTGAAAGCCGCAATCGGAGAGGACTTGGGCACCAGCGACTGGCTGCACATCACGCAAGAACGCATCGACACCTTCGCCGACGCCACGGGGGACCATCAATGGATCCATGTGGACGTCGAACGTGCGACACGCGAGAGCCCGTTCGGAGCCCCCATCGCGCATGGGTTCCTGAGCCTGTCTCTCGTGTCGTTGCTCAACTGGCAGATATACACGATCGAGAACACAACGCTAGCGATCAACTACGGATTGAACAGAGTTCGATTCGTCAACCCGGTGAAGGTCGAGGCCCACGTTCGTTTGCGGACGACGTTGAACTCCGTCGGGGACGCACCCGGAGGGGCCCTTCAGATCGTCACGACAAACACCCTCGAGATCGCAGGCGAAGAAAAACCGGCCCTGGTTGCAGAAACCGTCGGCCGCATCATCTTCTGAACTGCCCCCTGCCAGCCTCCGAGCGACCGCGGTGATCGATCGCCCGCTGCCTCCGGGGTCACGACCGACCCCGGAGGCCGCGGGCCTATCGGTCCACCGAACACACCAGCAACAACAGGACGCTTCAGTGGAGCGACCCACACGGCGAATGGGCTACCGGAACACCGTTTCGCGGCGGATTCCGATCAGGTGAGCCACACCTTATTGACAAGCCTGTGTGACCTACGCCATTATCGGCTTTGAACAATCGGTTGGGTTTTCGACTCTCCGGTCAGCCCCCGGATGGCCAGTCGAGCCGCGACGAGACGAGGAAACATCATGACCAAGCATCCGGCGCTCTGGCAGCCCATCGAACTGGGCCCGGTCAGTGTCAAGAACCGCATCGTGGTCACCGCACACGCGCTGATGTACGGCGACAAAGACAACCTGATGACTCAACAGAGCATCGACTACTACGAGGAGCGGGCGAGGGGAGGCGCGGGGCTCATTCTCACCGAGGCTCAAGCCGTGCATGCAACGAGTCGCGGACTGGGGTACCGCACCCACCAGGGATGGCCCACCGAGGTGATACCGGTGTACGAGCGACTGGCGAAAGCCGTGCACCGCCATGGAGCCAAAATTTTCGTCGACCTTTCACACTTCGGCGTGGAAGACTACAACGGAATGTTTCTCGAGAACTGGAGGGCGCTCTGGAGTCCCTCGGGTCTGCCCTCGACTACATACGGTGAGATCGGCCGAGCGATGTCGCAAGCCGACATCGAGCAGCTCGTCGCGGGATTCGGCCGAAGTGCACGCAACGCACGGGTTGCCGGTATCGACGGAGCCGAGGTACATGCCGCTCACGGGTATCTCCTGTGCAGTTTCCTCTCCCCACTGACGAATCGTCGAACGGACGAGTACGGCGGCAGCACCGAAAATCGATGCCGCGTCGTTCGCGAGTGCGCCGAAGCGGTGCGCCGAGAGGGAGGCCCCGACTTCGCGGTCGGCGTGAGACTATCGCTCACCGAATACGTTCCGGGCGGTATCGACGAGGCCGAGGGCGAGAAGATCGCCGAGAACCTGGCGGACTCGGGATTGTTCGACTACTTCAGCATCAGCGCCGGGAACGCTTCCACGTTCGATCGCGTCGTCTCTCCCATGAGCCTGCCCGGCCCCCAGTTGGTCGACCTGGCTGCACGCGCGAAGAAGGTCGTCGGAAACTATCCGGTCGTGACCGCAAACGGAATTACCGAGCTGTCGGTCGCCGAACAGATTGTGACCTCGGGTGACGCCGATCTCGTCGCTATGACCAGAGCACACATCGCAGATCCCTTCCTGGTGCAGAAGGCGCAGACCGGACGCGAGGACGAAATTCGGCATTGCGTCAGGGCCAATCAAGGCTGTATCGGCCGGATGTCCAAGGGCTGGGAGCTGACCTGCACGCAGAATCCCGCCGCTGGGCGCGAGAAAGACCTCGGCAGCGGAACATTGGAGTTGGCCTCCACCCCCCGGAAGGTGCTCGTCATCGGCGGCGGCCCCGCCGGTATGCGGGCAGCGGAAGTTGCCGCATCGCGAGGGCATGACGTTGTACTGATGGAGCGCGGCGACACGCTCGGCGGGCAAATTCGCTATGCCGCCAAGTTGCCCACGCGTGGCCGATGGTCCGTCATGGTCAAAGACATGGAGCGAATGCTCGAAAAATACAAGGTCGATGTCCGTCTCAATACGACCGCCGACATCGAGAGCGTGCATGAAGTCGGTGCGGACCACGTCATACTTGCATCCGGATCGACCTGGCGCACCGACGGGTTCTCCGCCGTCCTGGCCGCCCGCCCGGCAATCCCGGGGTTGGAGCGTATCCGCGTGCTCAATCCGATCCAGGCCATCGAGGATCCCTCGGCATGTGGGGAGAACGTCGTCATCATCGACGACACGGGCGAGTACCTCGCGCTGGGACTGGCGGAGCTTCTCGCGAACGCGGGCAAGAAGGTCGAAGTGGTGTCCTCGAAGCTGTTCTTGGGCGACAACACACTCTTCAACCTCGATGTCGGGCATCTCTATCCGAGGCTGTATGCGCAGGGGGTGACAC
>NZ_JBFUHV010000165.1:0-19529 GCF_056402215.1 Rhodococcus sp. P4_B6
ACTCACGAGCCTTCTGCGCGGCCTCGTACTTGAACTTGCCGTAGTCCATGATCTTGCAGACCGGCGGGCGAGCGTCGGGGGCCACCTCGACCAGGTCGAGATCGGCCTCGAGGGCCAAGCGGAGTGCATCTTCAACACGCACGATGCCAACCTGTTCACCTCCGGGTCCGACGAGGCGGACCTCGGGAACTCGGATGCGATCGTTGATGCGGGTCTCAGTGCTGATGGGGCCTCCTAGGTTGAACGGTCTTGTCTCGAGACCGCCAGCAGCCCGTACGCCCGGATTCCCAACAAAAAAGCCCCGCTGCGGTGAATGACTCTCACCATGCGGGGCCCGATGTCGACCGATCAGACGAACTCACGGCTCACGCCGATCCCTCATCTCCTCACACTCGAGGAACTCGAGCCGAGTAACCTCGGACCGAGCGACCGGACCACTGAGCTGCAGTTTTACCTGCCGCGCAGAGGTGGGAGTCGGACTCCACTTGCTGCCCCCGACAAATCCGAAGGCGGTCGTTGCACCAAGGGTAACATTTGCGCACGTCGCGAGCTAATCGATGCCGGGACGTTGCGTCCCACGGCCACCTGGCCGCCATGTCATCGGCCGCTGGTGGAATCCTCTAGGGCATGACGGACAACATCGATGACACCCCGAACGACGGCACCGTGAGCGGCGGTGACCAGAATACCGACGTCCGGGAACTGGCCGACGTTCCCTCGGTCGAGGTCATCAGCCGGGCCGCGGTCATGCTCATGAGTTCGGCAGCCGAGAAACTCGGCCTGTCCGACGCCGACCCCGACTCCAGCCCCCACCGCGACCTCGACGAGGCCCGACGAGTCATCACGGCCCTCGCAGGCCTGGTGACCGCGTCCATCGAGTACCTCGGACCGCACGCGGGGCCGATCCGCGAAGGCCTGCAGGCACTGCAGCGCGCGTTCCGCGAAGCGTCTTCGCACCCGGACGAGCCCGGCAAGGGTCCGGGTGAGAAGTACACCGGACCGGTGTACTGAGAGACGGCAGGCACCGAGATGGCGGGGTACTGAGATGGCGGGCCGCAACAAGACCGAGCAGACTTCGGCCGGCGTCGACGAGTTTCTCGCCACGGTCGTCGACCCGGTGAAGCGCGCCGACAGCGCACGACTGGTGGAACTGCTCACCGCCGCGACGGGAGAGCCCGCCGCGATGTGGGGAACCAGCATCGTCGGATTCGGCTCCCGCCACTACCGGTACGCCAGCGGCCACGAGGGCGACACCGCCCTGATCGGATTCTCGCCGCGGGCGGCGGCACTCACCCTGTATCTCTCCCTCGACTTCACCGAGCACGAGGCCGAACTCGCCGCGCTCGGCAAGCACAAGGTCGGCAAGGGCTGCCTCTACGTCAAGAAACTCGCCGACGTCGACGAGTCGGTTCTCGTCTCGCTGGTGAACCGATCCGTGGCGGCCGCCCGCGCGCTCTGATCGCCCCTCACCGGTCGAACACGGTGCGCGCGTCGGCAGGCGGTTCGCCGAAGAGGTCCGGATCGCGCGGGACGAACGACCGGCCGGTGAGGGTGGCGTCGGAGACCCGGTCCAACCGGAACCAGCGCACACCCGCCCGGCTCAGGCACCACGCGACGAGGAACCACGACCCCCGCGTGTGCGCGAGAAGGTGCGGTTCGACGACCCGCTCGGTGCGGCCGCCGTCCCGGTCGACGTACCGCAGGGACACCATCAGTTCGCGCTGCACACCGTCTTCGACGACGCGTCGGATGCGGGGTTCCGCACTTCCTCCGGTGGTCTCTCGCCGGATCCACACCTTCCCGCCGAGTTGCTCCACCCGCTCCCTCGACTCCGCGTCCATCACGTCGAGCAGCTTGGCGAGCGCGGCCCGCCCGTCGGTCGCGAACGGCGCATCACGGAAGGCCGTGAGGGCGAGAGCCACCGAGACCGCCTGAGCGGGAGTGAAATTCACCGGCGGCAACGTGCCGTTCCCAATGATCCCGTATCCCCCACCCGGTCCGGCAGTGGCCCGGATCGGGGCGCCCGAGGACTGCAGTACGACGATGTCCCGCTTGATCGTGCGGGGCGTCACCTCGAATTGCGCCGCCAACTGCTCTGCCGTCCGGCCCCGGTCACCCGCGCGGCGCAATTCTTCCGTCAGGGCGTGGAGGCGTGCGGGGCGGTCCATGAGGGCAGTCTGCCGAACGTCCACGACAATGTCCCGATTCTCGTCGGACCGATTCCGTTATGCGACTGTGACGAATACGGTGACACGCTGATGTCACCGTTGCGGGTTCACTCTTGTCTCATGACTCGGACAAGCGAAGTACACGGCAGCACAGGCACTCACATCATTCTGGTCCCCGGATTCTGGCTCGGCGCTTGGGCCTGGGAGGCAGTGGAATCCGACCTGACCCGGCAGGGACATCACGTCACCGCGGTGACGTTGCCGGGACTCGACTCCACCGGCAGCGACCGCACCGGCGTCCGGCTGAACGACCACGTCGCCGCGATCACGGAGGCCATCACGAACACACCGTCGTCGGAGCGGGTGGTGCTCGTGGCGCACAGCGGCGCGGGGCCGGTTGCGTACGCGGTGAGCGATCGGGTGCCCGACCGACTCGCCCGCATCGTCTACGTCGACTCGGGACCAGTGCAGAGCGGCACCGCGCTGCGCGACGATCTCGACCCGGCGGTCGCCGAGATTCCGTTGCCGTCGTGGTCCGAACTCGAGGCCGAAGGCAGCAGTCTCGACGGACTCGACGACGACACGCTCGACACGTTCCGCAACCGGGCGGTGCCCATGCCCGCCGGACCTGCGAGGGACACGGTCGAACTCACCGACAGCAGGCGGCTGGACGTGCCGACCACGGTGATCTGCACCAGTTTCCCGTCGGAGGTCATCCAGCAGATGGCCGTAGCGGGTCATCCGATGGCGGCCGAACTCGCGCAGATCGCGAAGGTCGACTACGTCGATCTGCCGACGGGACACTGGCCGATGTGGTCGCGGCCCGCAGACCTCGCGACCGCGATCGACGCGGCCGCGAGAGTCTGACCGGATTCAGCTGACTGCTGCGGCCTTCTTCGGCGCCCGCTTACGCGGTGTCGCCGTGGCGGCCGCGGCAGTCTTCTTCGCCGACGCGGACTTCCGCGTCGGCGAAGACTTGACTGCCTTCGACTTCGCCGGAACGGGTGCCGGCACCGCGAGGACATTCTCGAGGAACCGTCCCGTGTAACTCTCCGGAACCTGCGCCACGTCCTCCGGGGTGCCTTGCGCGACGACGGTTCCGCCACCGGACCCACCCTCCGGCCCCATGTCGACCACCCAGTCGGACGTCTTGATCACATCGAGGTTGTGCTCGATCACGATCACCGTGTTGCCCTTGTCGACCAACCCGTTGACGACCCCGAGCAGCTTCCGGATGTCCTCGAAGTGCAGACCCGTCGTGGGCTCGTCGAGGATGTACACCGTGCGGCCCGTCGAACGTTTCTGCAGTTCGGCGGCGAGCTTCACGCGCTGCGCCTCACCACCGGACAGCGTGGGCGCGGGCTGACCGAGCCGCACGTACCCGAGACCGACCTCGACGAGGGTCTTGAGGTAGCGGTGGATCGACGTGATGGGCTCGAAGAATTCCGCGGCTTCCTCGATCGGCATGTCCAGGACCTCGGCGATGGTCTTGCCCTTGTAATGGACCTCGAGCGTCTCGCGGTTGTACCGGGCACCGTGGCAGACCTCGCACGGCACGTACACATCGGGCAGGAAGTTCATCTCGATCTTCAGCGTGCCGTCGCCGGAGCAGGCCTCGCACCGGCCGCCCTTGACGTTGAACGAGAACCGGCCGGGCTGGTAGCCGCGCACCTTCGACTCGGTGGTGGCGGCGAACAGGGTGCGGATCTTGTCGAACACCCCGGTGTAGGTGGCCGCGTTGGACCGCGGGGTGCGGCCGATCGGCGACTGGTCGACCTGCACGAGCTTGTCCAGCTGGTCGAGCCCGTTGATGCGGGTGTGCCTGCCGGGCACCTGCCGCGCGCCGTTGAGCTTATTCGCCATGACCGTCGCGAGGATGTCGTTGACGAGCGTCGACTTACCGGACCCGGACACGCCGGTGACCGACGTGAGCACGCCCAGAGGGAAGCTGACGTCGATGCCGCCCAGGTTGTGTTCGCGCGCGCCGACGACCGTGACCTGCCGCTTGCGATCGACCGGACGGCGGATCGCGGGAATCTCGATGTGACTGCGGCCCGACAGGTAGGCGCCGGTGAGGGATTCCTCGCAGTCGAGCAGTTCCTGGTACGGCCCGCTGTGGACGACCTTGCCGCCGTGCTCGCCGGCGAGCGGTCCGATGTCGACCACCCAGTCGGACGTGCGGATGGTGTCTTCGTCGTGTTCGACCACGATCAGCGTGTTCCCGAGGTCGCGCAGGCGCGTCAGGGTCTCGATGAGACGCCGGTTGTCGCGCTGGTGCAGACCGATCGACGGCTCGTCGAGCACGTACAGCACGCCGACCAGACCCGAGCCGATCTGGGTGGCGAGACGGATGCGCTGCGCCTCGCCACCGGACAGGGTGCCGGCGGCGCGGGCGAGGGAGAGGTACTCGAGGCCGACGTCGAGGAGGAAGCCGAGTCGGGCCTGGACCTCCTTGAGCACCTGACCGGCGATGGCCTCCTCGCGGCTGCCCAGCGTGAGGCTGTTCAGGAAGTCGGCGCAATCGGAGATCGACAGTTCACAGACCTCGGCGATCGACTTCATCCCGAACTTCTCGTTCGCGATCGTGACCGACAGGATCTCGGGACGCAGGYGCGCACCCCCGCACGCGGGACAGGGGGTGTCCCGCATGTAGCCGTCGTAGCGTTCCTTCATCTGGTCGGACTCGGTCTGCTCGAGCCTGCGGTGCAGGAACGGCATGACGCCCTCGAACTCGGCGTAGTAGGAACGGGTACGCCCGTACCGGTTCTTGTAGCGGACGTGGACCTGCTCCTCACTGCCCTCGAGGATCGCCCGACGCGCCTTCGCCGGGAGCTTGTTCCACGGCGTCTTCATGTCGAAGCCGAGAATGTCGCCGAGGCCGGACAGCAGCCGACCGAAGTATTCGGAACTCTGCCCCATCGACCACGGCGCGATGGCCCCGTCCTCGAGCGACAACTCGGGGTCGGGAACGACGAGGTCCGGGTCGACCTCCTTGCGGATTCCGAGGCCGGTGCACTCGGGGCAGGCACCGTACGGGGAGTTGAAGGAGAACGACCGGGGCTCGAGGTCGTCGATGGACAGCGCGTGGCCGTTGGGGCACGCCAGCTTCTCCGAGAACCGTCGCTCCCGGTCTGCGGCATTCTCCTCGCGGTCGACGAAGTCGAGGACGACGATGCCCTCCGCCAGCCGCAGCGCGGTCTCGACGGAATCGGTGAGCCGCTGCTTGGAACCGGCCTTGACGGTGAGGCGGTCGACGACCACCTCGATGTCGTGCTTCTCCTGCTTCTTGAGCTTGGGCGGTTCGGACAGCGGATACACCACGCCGTCGACCCGCACACGTGAGTAGCCCTGCATGTTGAGCTGGTCGAACAGATCGACGAATTCACCCTTGCGGGTACGCACGACGGGGGCGAGCACCTGGAAGCGGGTGCCTTCCTCCATCTCCAGAACCTGGTCGACGATCTGCTGCGGCGTCTGCCGCGCGATCTGCTCCCCACAGACCGGGCAGTGTGCGGTGCCGGCCCGGGCATAGAGCAGACGGAGGTAGTCGTAGACCTCGGTGATGGTGCCGACCGTCGACCGTGGGTTCCGGTTGGTCGACTTCTGGTCGATGGACACCGCGGGCGACAGACCTTCGATGAAGTCGACGTCGGGCTTGTCCATCTGACCGAGGAACTGGCGCGCGTACGCCGACAGCGACTCGACGTAGCGTCGCTGGCCCTCGGCGAAGATCGTGTCGAACGCCAGACTCGACTTGCCCGAGCCCGACAACCCGGTGAACACGATCAGGCTGTCGCRGGGCAGATCGAGATCGACCCCTCGCAGATTGTGCTCACGGGCACCCCGCACGATAAGGCGATCCGCCACTCCAAGTCCCTTCATTGTTCGACAGCCGAGGACGCACGTGGACGCTCAGCCCTCTGGCCGTGCCATGGTAAGCCGGGGCACCGACACGTTCTGGGGGACGGATGGCCGCCCTGCCACTCACCTGCCTGTATTCGACGGTAGCCTCCCCATCATGACCGAGCAGCCCATGGTGATAGAAGACTCGTACACCGGCCACGTCTCCCCCGGTTCGGCGCCGCAGCGCCGCACGGTTCCGGGAGCCACGATCACGAAGATGTCCGTCGGCCCCATGGACAACAACGTGTACCTGGTCGTCTGTTCCGCAACCGGAAAATCCGTCCTCATCGACGCCGCCAACGAGGCGGACCGCGTCAACCAACTTATCGGCGAACACGCGCCGTCGCTCGACCTGATCGTCACCACGCACCAGCACGGCGACCACTGGCTGGCGCTCGAGGACGTCGCGGCGGCCACCCGCGTGGACACCGCCGCCCATCCACTCGACGCCGACGCACTGCCCGTCCGGCCCGACCGCCTCCTCGAGGACGGCGACACAGTCACCGTCGGCGAGGTCACCCTCGACGTGATTCACCTCGCCGGCCACACCCCCGGCTCCGTCGCGCTCGCACTCACCGAAGCAGGCGGCGGACGCACCCACCTGTTCACCGGCGACTCCCTCTTCCCCGGCGGCGTCGGCAAGACCGCCGACGCGGGCAAGTTCGCATCACTGCTCACCGACGTCGAAACCAAGCTCTTCGGCCGCTACGGCGACGACACCGTCGTCTACCCCGGCCACGGTGACGACACCACCCTCGGCGCCGAGCGCCCCCACCTCGGGGAGTGGCGCGAGCGCGGCTGGTGACCGCATCCGATCGCCGATCACGCACCGCACGGTCCGCGATTGGCGATCGGCCTCCCTGGGTACTGGTGAATGGGCGGACCGTCGGTTCGGCAACACAGTCGTACGCCGACGACTGCCCAGAACTCTCGTTAGTGTGAGACGGGAGAACTCGAGATTGGGAGGCCAGGAATGCTCGTCCGTCGTATCGCTCGCCCACTGCTGTCCGCGATCTTCATCAGCGGAGGGATCGATGCACTTCGAAATCCGGCGCAGAAAGCACAGGCCGCCGCACCACTGATCGACAAGTCCACCGAGGCGCTTCCCGGGTCCGTCACGCAGAAGATCCCGTCCGACCCGGAGACGTTGGTCAAGATCAACGCCGCCGTGCAGATCGGCGGCGGAGTGCTACTCGCCACCGGGAAGGCACCGCGCCTCGCGTCACTCGCGCTCGCAGGCAGCCTCGTGCCCACTACCGTTGTGGGGCACGACTTCTGGAACGAGACCGACCCCGCGAAGAAGGCGGCTCAGCGCACTCAGTTCCTCAAGAACGTGAGCCTGCTCGGCGGACTGCTCATCGCCGCCGTCGACACCGAGGGTAAGCCCTCACTGGGCTGGCGTGGACGCCGCGCCGCCCGGCACGCACAGGAGACCGTGGCCGCGGCCCTGCCCCTCGGCTCCGGTCACGACCATCACGGTCCCGAGATCGGAGAGGCCCTGGCCGCGGCGTCGGAGCGCGCCCGCATCCTGTCCGGTGAGGCCGCCGAGCGTGGGTCCGGCCTCCTCGAGGTCGCGAAAGACCGTGGCACCGAACTCGCGAAGGTCGCGGCGGATCGCGGCGCCGAATGGGCGGAGGTCGCGAAAGAACACGGCGCAGAATGGGCAGAGGTCGCGAAAGAACACGGCGCCGAGTGGGCGGACGTCGCCCGCGAACGCGGCGCGGAACTCGTCGAGGCGGCGAAGGAGCACGGCCCGGAACTGGCCGAGGTCGCCCGCGAGAAGGGCGGCGAATGGGCAGGCACCGCCGCAGAACGCGGTGAGGTGCTGAGCAAGCGGGCCCGCAAGCAAGCGGAAACCGCGCTCGAGAAGGCCAGGGCGAAGCGGGACGAACTGTCCCACTGACCCGGCCCGCGCCGGATATTCGATCTGATCGGCCCCGGAGATCGCCGCTGACCTGCGAAGTCAGCGACACACCTCCGGGGCCGACTAGACTGTCCAGGCACTTTTGCAGCCGATCCGGTTGCARCCGAACCAGTCAAGGAGACCTCTTGCCCGACGAGGACACGTCACGCGACGAGCGCGAGCTCGAGCAGCAGTACGTGACGATGCTCTACACCCGACTGGACGGCCTTCGCCAGTACGCGGCGAACCGGCTGAGCCGTGTACTGCTCGAAACCGGCGGCACCCCGCAGGCGCGGAGCGAGCGCGAGTCCTTCAATCAGCTCTACACCGAAGACCTCGCCAAGTACGACGCCGCCGAGAACGGACTGTGCTTCGGCCGGATCGACCTCGACGGCGAGCACCGCTACGTCGGCCGCCTCGGCATCCTCGACGAGGAGAACGACTACGAGACGATGCTCCTCGATTGGCGTGCGCCCCTTGCCCGCCCGTTCTATCTCGCGACCCCGGCCGCCCCGGACGGCGTCACCCGCCGACGGCACATCCGCACGCGGAGCCGCCGAGTGACCGCCGTCAACGACGAATACCTGGACCTGGCGGCCGCGGAGGCCGCGGGCACGGTGACCGGTTCGGACGGCGTCGCGGGTGAGAGCGCGCTGCTCTCGGCGTTGAACGCTGCCCGCACGGGCCAGATGAACGACATCGTCGAGACGATCCAGGGCGAGCAGGACGCCATCATCCGGTCGGAGCACAAGAGCGTGCTCGTGGTCCAGGGCGGTCCCGGAACCGGCAAGACCGCGGTCGCTCTGCACCGCGCCGCCTACCTGCTCTACACGTATCGCCAGCAGCTCGCGAAGGCCGGCGTCCTCATCATCGGCCCCAACGCCACGTTCCTCGACTACATCGGCCAGGTGCTGCCGTCGCTCGGCGAGACCGGTGTGCTGCTCTCCACCATCGGCGACCTCTACCCCGGTGTCCGCGCCACCGTCGAGGACAGCCTCGACGCCGGCGAGATCAAGGGCTCGCTCGACATGCTGGACGTTCTCAAGAAGGCGGTCCGGGATCGACAGGAAGTGCCGTCGCGGCCCGTGGAACTGACGTTCGACACCTATCGGATCACTCTCGACCGCAAGGTCGTCACCCGCGCTCGTGGCCGGGCGCGGTCGTCCAGACGCCCGCACAACCTGGCCCGTCCCGTCTTCGTCTCCTCGGTCATCGAGGCGCTCGCGCAGCAACTCGCGGACACCCTCGGCGCCAACGTCGTCGACGGCGGGAACCTGCTGAGCCGGGACGACATCGCCGACATGCGCGACGAGATGCGTGAGGACCCCGACATCATGACGGCGATCAGCGCGCTGTGGCCGGAATTGTCGCCGCAGCAGGTCCTCGCCGAGCTGTACGCCTCACCGAAGCGGCTGGCCGATGCCGCCCCGAATCTGACGGAGGCGCAACGTGACTCGCTGCGCCGCCCCGGAATGCGCGGCTTCAGCGCCGCCGACGCCCCGCTCCTCGACGAACTGGCGGAACTCCTCGGCGTCGACGACGCCGCCGAACGGGAGCGCGCCCGTCGCCAGTGGCGGGCACAGATCGCGGACGCCCAGGGCGCCCTGGACATCCTGACCGGTTCGGCGCCGCAGGATCTCGAGGACGAACTGGACCCGGAAATCCTGATGGCGTACGACCTGATCGACGCCAGCCAGCTCGCCGAACGCCACGACGTCGGGCAGCACCAGACCACCGCGGAGCGCGCCGCCGGCGACCGAACGTGGACCTACGGTCACGTGATCGTCGACGAGGCGCAGGAACTCTCGGAGATGGCCTGGCGAATGCTGATGCGGCGCATACCGAATCGCTGGATGACGCTGGTCGGAGACACCGCGCAGACCGGCGACCCGGCGGGAACGTCGTCGTGGCAGCGGATCCTCGAGCCGTATGTCGCGAAGCGGTGGAAGCTGACGGAACTGACCGTCAACTACCGCACACCGGCGGAGATCATGACGTCGGCCCGGCGGGTTCTCGCCGAGATCGACGCCGAGCAGACCGTGCCGCGGTCGGTGCGCGAATCCGGTTTCGCGCCGTGGGCCCTGGAAGTGTCCGAGGCCGAACTGGCAGACACCGTGCGCACCTGCGTGTCCCGGGAAACCGGACCGGGCACCACCGTGGTGATCGGCGGCCACGACCTGGTCGCCGCGCTCGCCGACCTGAGGTCGGACACCGTCAGCGTCCTCACGGTGCGTGACGTCAAGGGATTGGAATTCGACTCGGTGCTCATCGCCGAGCCTCAGGACATTCTCGACGAGTCGCCACGGGGAATGAACGACCTCTACGTCGCCCTGACCCGTGCGACGCAACGACTCGGTGTGGTGCACACGAAGACGTTGCCCGCGGTGCTGTCCGAACTCGGCCCGGCAGAGGTCGGGATCCTGTCGTGACCGCGGGCGGTCGCGGTCGGCTGATCGGGTGTGGTCTCGCCCTCACCACGTTTGCGCTGACCGCGTGCTCGGAGGCCACCGCCTCCGACCCGCCGCCCACCGCCTCGGCGGCATCCACCACCGCCGCATCACACCTGGATGCCCGTGGCCTGCGCTACAAGGAGTCGCTGGTCGCTGCCGGGATTCCGGCGCCGCCCGACGACACGGTCCTGGCGCTCGCCAACGGGATCTGCGGTCAGCTGTCCGAGGGGACCGACGAGGCGACGATCCTCGCGCATCTGGCGCCGATGGCGCAGTTCGCCTCGGCGACGTCGGATTCCGGCCTCACCACCGAACAGGTGGCGCAGGTGTATCTCGATGCCGCCGAGGCGAATTACTGCTGATCGGTCCGGTGTCAGCGCACCGTGTGGACGATGAGGACGTCGGATGTCGACTTGCGTGCGGCATCGGACGGAACCGACCCGAGGAGCCGCCCGGTGAGGGTGTTGAGTCCACGGTTGCCGATCACCAGGAGACCGGCCTCGACCTCGTCGACCAGGTTCAGCAGCGACTCGACGGGGGCACCGACGACGGCGCGTTCGACGACCTCCTTGGCGCCGGCGGCATGGGCGCGCTCCTTCGCGGTGCGCAGGATCTCGTATGTCGGGGCCGAACCGGTGATCTGGTAGGCCTCGTCACCGAGCGCGTCGGCGGCCTGCCCGACGTCCTTGGGATCGGCCGGGTAGTACGCGCAGGCGATGATCAGCTTGGCACCGGCGTCCCCCGCGATGGCGGCAGCCTTCTCGACGGCCAGAAACGACGACTCGGAGCCATCGGTTCCGACGACAACGGTCCGGTAGGCGCTCATTCATTCCTCCATGTCTGCGGTGGTCAATTGGCCGGGGTCCGGACACAGCTCATGCCTGGGACCCAGCAGCCACTGCGCTGACCCTAGCCGTCCCGGTGCCCTCATAGGTGCATTTGCAACACATGCCACAGGGGATATCCCCGGTGCATGACGGATCACATTTTCCATGCGCCCGGGCTGTGATCGGTGTCAGCGGGACACGGCGACCTTGGGACCGAACACGCCGGCCGGGAACACTCCCGCCGCGACGATCGCGTCACGCCACGGGGTCGCGAGTTCGACGAGCCGGGCCGCCCCGTCCTCCCCCAGTGCCGCCCACGGAGCCAGCGCGAGATCGTCGGTGAGATCCTCGACCAGTTCCCGCAGTTCCGTGCCTTCGGCGGTGAGTTCGCCCCGGGCGTCCAGGATTTCCCGGTCACGCAGACTGTCGCACGCGGAGTCCCACTGCTCCTGGGTCCAGGCGCGGCGGGTGATCGCGAACTTCTTCTGGAACCCGTACCCGGTCGCGGTGTGGGTGATCAACGATTCGAGTCCGCTCAGACCCGCCGTCTGCAGCGCAGCGATGTGACCGTCGCCGCGGTACTCCCGCAGCACGGTGAGGGCATGCCAGAACGCGACGTGCGGTGAGTCCGGCCACTCCACTTCCGTGTAGCCCGCGCAGAGCGGCCTGCCCTCGACACCCGGGATACCCCGCGCCGCAATCGACGCCAGTTCGGCCGCCTCGGCCATCTCCGGCGACGTCGTCACCGATTCACCGAGCAGTCGCGCATACGCCTCGCCGACCGCCCGGTACCGGGCCTCGACGATCGCCGCGGGCGTGGCCAGACCCCAGGCACGCGGAATGATCGACGCGACCGCGGCGGGGCTGAAGTTGAAGAACGTCGCCGTGACAACACCGGCACCGACCGCGCCCATCGGCGCGGAACGTCCGGCGAAGTAGCTCATCCGACCCGGTTCCAACCCCGCCTCGACCAGCCGTTCCTCGACCTCGGGAACGAAATAGCTGAGCGAATGAAGCAATTCCAGGGACCGAGCGGTGCGACCTGCGTTGTGTGCATCCATATGTGCGACCGTAATGCTGTGCGACCGTACTGCCTCGGCGCCCTCGCTATTTCAGGCCCGCGGCATCCATGCCGCGCAACTCCTTCTTCAGATCGGCGATCTCGTCGCGCAGCCGCCCGGCGAGTTCGAACTGCAGATCACGGGCGGCGTTCATCATCTGATCGGTCAATTCCTTGACCAGGTCGGCCAACTCCGCCCTGGGCATCGACTTCGTGTCGCGGCCCTCGTACACGCCGGCGCTGACCGAGCGTCCGGCCTCGCCCTGCGCACGACGCCCGCGGGTGGCGTTGCGTCCGGAACCGCCGACGTCGACGCCGCTGGCCGTATCGTCGGCTTCCTCGTAGACCTGGTCGAGGATGTCGGCGATCTTCTTCCGCAGCGGCTGCGGATCGACACCCATCTTCTCGTTGTAGGCGACCTGCTTCTCCCGGCGCCGCTCGGTCTCCTCGATGGCGTGCTGCATCGAGTCGGTGATCTTGTCGGCGTACATGTGCACCTGACCGGAGACGTTACGAGCCGCCCGGCCGATCGTCTGGATGAGGCTGGTCGAACTCCGCAGGAAGCCCTCCTTGTCGGCGTCCAGGATGGCCACCAACGAGACCTCGGGCAGGTCGAGACCCTCACGCAGCAGGTTGATACCCACCAGAACGTCGTACTCCCCCAGCCGCAGCTGCCGGAGCAGCTCCACCCGCCGCAACGTGTCGATGTCCGAGTGCAGATACCGCACCCGGATACCGAGCTCGAGGAGGTAATCGGTGAGGTCTTCCGCCATCTTCTTCGTCAACGTGGTGACGAGGACGCGCTCGTCACGGTCCGCACGTTCGCGGATCTCGTGCACCAGGTCGTCGATCTGCCCCTTGGTCGGTTTGACGACCACCTCGGGGTCGACGAGACCGGTCGGGCGGATGACCTGCTCGACGAACTCGCCGCCGGCCTGCCCCAGCTCGTACTTGCCCGGAGTGGCCGACAGATACACCGTCTGCCCGATGCGCTGGGTGAACTCCTCCCACGTCAGCGGGCGGTTGTCGGTGGCCGACGGCAACCGGAACCCGAATTCGACTAGGTTCCGCTTGCGCGACATGTCGCCCTCGTACATCGCGCCGATCTGCGGGACCGTCACGTGGGACTCGTCGATGACGAGGAGGAAATCCTCCGGGAAGTAGTCGATCAGCGTGGCGGGCGCCGTGCCCGGTCCACGACCGTCGATGTGCCGCGAATAGTTCTCGATGCCGGAGCAGAACCCGACCTGCTTGATCATCTCGAGGTCGTACTGGGTTCGCATCCGGAGCCGCTGCGCCTCGAGCAGCTTGCCCTTGTTCTCGAGGTCGGCGAGCCGCTCCTCGAGTTCGGCTTCGATGTCCTTGACGGCGCGTTCCATCCGCTCGGGACCGGCGACGTAGTGCGTCGCCGGGAAGATGCGCACCGAGTCGACCTTCCGCACGACGTTCCCGGTGAGGGGATGCAGGTAGTACAGCGCCTCGATCTCGTCGCCGAAGAACTCGATCCGCACCGCCAGTTCCTCGTACGAGGGAATGATCTCGACCGTGTCACCGCGCACCCGGAAGGATCCGCGGGTGAACGCCAGGTCGTTGCGGGTGTACTGCACGTCGACCAGCAACCTCAGGAGGGCGTCGCGCGGCACCTCCACACCGACCTCGAGCTGCACCGAGCGGTCGAGGTACGACTGCGGAGTACCGAGACCGTAGATGCACGACACGGACGCCACCACGACCACGTCCCGCCGCGACAGCAGGCTCGACGTCGCGGAGTGCCGCAGTCGCTCGACGTCGTCGTTGATCGACGAGTCCTTCTCGATGTAGGTGTCGGTCTGCGCGATGTACGCCTCGGGCTGGTAGTAGTCGTAGTACGAGACGAAGTACTCGACGGAGTTGTTGGGCAGCATGTCGCGCAACTCGTTGGCCAACTGCGCGGCGAGCGTCTTGTTGGGCGCCATCACCAACGTGGGTCGCTGCACCTTCTCGATCAGCCACGCCGTGGTGGCCGATTTACCCGTACCGGTGGCGCCGAGCAGGACCACGTCCTTCTCACCCGCGTTGATCCGGCGTTCCAGGTCCGCGATCGCCGTCGGCTGGTCGCCGGCCGGTTTGTGGTCGCTGACGACCTCGAAACGCGCCTCCGACCGCTCGATCTCCCCGATGGGACGGAACTCGGAATGTGCCACCACGGGGTGCTCGGATGCAAACGCCATGCACCCAGGGTAGGCCGGGGGGCCGACAAACTTCCCGGGCGATCTCCGTCGGCTGAAAAATCGCGGTAGGTTCCCTGCCATGGCAGGCGCGATTCACGACATCCACCCACCGAAGGTCGAGTACTTCGACCTCCGCGATCACACCAACACCGACCCCAAGGGTTTCGTCCGTCACGTCGACCACTACCGCGTCGAGCCGTGGGGGCTGTACATGGCACGCACCTCCGACCACCGGCAGTTCCACTACCTGGAGTCGTGGCTGCTCCCCGACCTGGGGCTGCGCGCGTCGATCTTCCATTACCACCCGTATCACCAGCGCGATCAGGACCACTACGTCGACATCGGCACGTTCACCCGCGGCGAGAACGTGTGGAAGTCGGAGGACCACTACCTGGATCTGGTCATCCGCACCGGCCGCGACACCGAACTCCTCGACGTCGACGAACTGATGGAGGCGCACCGCGCCGGCCTACTCGACGCCGCGACGGCCGAGCAGGCGATCCTCGCCGCCACCACGGCGATCGACGGAATCGCCGCACACGGCCACGACCTCGGCGGCTGGCTGGCTTCGATCGGCATGCCGATCGACTGGCGGTGACCTACGCGCTCCAGCCGGTTCGCTCGGCCCACTCCCACGCCCGGTGATACGCGCGGTCGAACCACGGGCTCTTCGCGTCGACGTAGGCGGTGATCGCGTCCTGATAGTCGGTGTGACCAGCCGCCTTCTCCGCCGCGGCCTCCTTGACCGCGAGGTACTCGGCGCGGGCGTCGATGTCCGCGCCGAGCCAGTCCCGGAACACGAGCGCGAACTGCTGCCCGGGCCACCCGTCGACCCGGAGGTGGATGTTCACGGGCCGCCCCGGATCAGCGCCGCCGTGGATTCGCTTGCCCCACAGAGCCGGATCGGTCTCGCCGCCCTGATACGAGGGCTTCGGGTCGTCGGCGGTGATGTGCTCGATGCGGGGGAACCCGGCGCCCGCGAGTGATTCCGCGAGTTCGTCCGCGACCTCGAGGTTCGCGACCGTCACCTGGACATCGAGGACGTCCTTGGCAGGCAACCCCGCCACGGCCGTCGACCCGATGTGGTCGATCCGGACGGCGCGGTCGCCGCACACCAGCCGCAACCGGGCGATCAACCGGTCGGCCTGGGCAGGCCACTGCGGATTCGGCGAGGCGAGTTCGGGCAGGACACGGACGACGGTCCGCGTGCGGATGTTGGACTCGAAGGGCACGAGACGCTCGGCCCACAGTGCCCGGACCTCCGGCTCGAGCGCACCCGGGGCGCCGCTGTTGTCGAGCCGGACGTCGGCCGCCGCCCGCCGTTGATCGTCGTCCGCCTGGGCTGCGATCCGCGCCCGCGCGTCGGTCTCGGACATCCCCCGCGATCCGACGAGTCGCTGCACCCGGTCCTCGGCGTCGACGAACACGACGACGACCAGGTGGAACGCGGCACCCATGCCGCCCTCGACCAGCAGCGGAATGTCCTGGACGAGCACGGCGTCCTCCGGCGCCGACTCGATCGTCTCGGTGGTGCGCGCCCCGACCAGCGGGTGGACGATGGAATTCAGCGCCAGCCGCGATTCTTCGTCGGCGAAGGCGCGGGCCGCCAGGGCCGGCCGGTCGAGCGCGCCGTCCGCTGTCAGGATCTCCGCGCCGAACCGGTCGACGAGGGCAGCGAGGCCGGGCGTTCCGGGTTCGACGACCTCCCGCGCGATCAGATCGGCGTCGACGATCACCGCCCCGAGTTCGGCGAGGACCTTCGACACGGTGGACTTACCGGCTCCTATGCCTCCAGTGAGGCCGATTCTCAACACGCCCCCAGTGTTGCACCCGCCCGCAACGACGACGCACGTCCCTCCCAGATCTCCACCCACTTCCCGCTCAGCAGACTCACCTGCCCCAAATACCACAGAAGTCCGACACGTTCGGTTATGTTCGAGCGAACGCACCGACCTGCACCTTCTCCAAGAAGAGGAACGCCATGCGCGATCACCGCAACCAGTTCGGTCGGCACCGCCTCGGCACTGCAGGCGGGGTGCATTGCATCGAGATCCCAGAGGTGGCTTCCGCGCTCGCCGAGCATCGCCGGACCTGGCTCACGGCACTCATCAGCCAAGGCAGGCACAGCTTCGCGACGATGCGCAAGCGCGCCGAGGTGCAGTCCTCGTCCGGTTACTGGATTCCCGCAACGGCGAACTGAGCGTCCGAGCACCACCCACGCACTGTGGCCCGACCTCCGAAGAGGTTGGGCCACAGTCGTATTCAGCGCAGTCACAGTGAGGGGTCCCGCAACGGCGAAACCCCGCCCCTGCAGTGCAGGAGCGGGGTCTTCGGCTGTGCCTGACGAGTCAGGCGGACTTGCTAGGCGTTGCCCGACAGCTTCTCGCGCAGAGCAGCGAGCTGTGCGTCGCTGGCCAGCGATCCACCGGCAGACTCGGACGACGAGGAGCTGGAGGACGAAGCGGCGTCGGCGTCGCCGGCACCCGACTCGGAGGAGTAGCCGGCAGCAGCGGTGGCAGCCTCGGCGGCCTCGTCTGCAGCGGTCTTCTCCATCTGAGCGGTGTGCATCTTGTGACGACGCTCAGCCTCGGCGTAGCGGTTCTCCCACTCTTCACGCTGCTTGTCGAAGCCCTCGAGCCATTCGTTGGTCTCGGGATCGAAGCCCTCGGGGAAGATGTAGTTGCCCTGCTCGTCGTAGCTGTCCGCCATGCCGTACTTGGACGGATCGAACTCGGCGTTGTAGTCCTCGTTGGCCTGCTTCAGCGACAGCGAGATGCGACGACGTTCGAGGTCGATGTCGATGACCTTGACGAGTGCATCGTCGTTGACGCCGACAACCTGGTCCGGAACCTCCACGTGGCGCTCGGCCAGCTCGGAGATGTGGACGAGGCCTTCGATTCCCTCTTCGACGCGCACGAAGGCACCGAACGGAACCAGCTTCGTGACCTTGCCGGGCACGATCTGGCCGATGGCGTGCGTGCGGGCGAACTGACGCCACGGGTCTTCCTGGGTCGCCTTGAGCGACAGGGAGACACGCTCGCGGTCCAGGTCGACGTCGAGAACCTCGACGGTGACCTCGGTGCCGACCTCGACAACCTCGGACGGGTGGTCGATGTGCTTCCAGGACAGCTCGGACACGTGCACCAGGCCGTCGACGCCGCCCAGGTCCACGAAGGCACCGAAGTTGACGATGGAGGACACGACGCCCTTGCGGACCTGGCCCTTCTGCAGCTGGTGCAGGAACTCGCTGCGAACCTCGGACTGCGTCTGCTCGAGCCATGCGCGGCGCGAGAGGACGACGTTGTTGCGGTTCTTGTCGAGCTCGATGATCTTGGCCTCGATCTCCTTGCCGACGTACGGCTGCAGATCGCGGACACGGCGCATCTCGACGAGCGAAGCGGGAAGGAAGCCACGCAGGCCGATGTCGAGGATCAGGCCGCCCTTGACGACCTCGATGACGGTGCCCTTGACGGCCTCGTCCTTCTCCTTGAGCTCCTCGATGGTGCCCCAGGCACGCTCGTACTGAGCGCGCTTCTTCGACAGGATCAGTCGGCCTTCCTTGTCCTCCTTGGTGAGGACGAGAGCTTCGACCTCATCGCCCACGGAGACGACCTCGTTGGGGTCGACGTCGTGCTTGATGGAGAGCTCACGGGAAGGGATGACGCCTTCGGTCTTGTAACCGATGTCGAGCAGGACCTCGTCACGATCGACCTTGACGATGGTGCCTTCGACGATGTCGCCATCGTTGAAGTACTTGATCGTTGCGTCGATGGCGGCGAGGAAGTCCTCGGCGGAGCCGATGTCGTTTACGGCTACCTGCGGCGAGGTCACGGTGGTGGAGGGCATGTGTTGAGTTGCTCCGGACGGGTTGTGGTCGGTTGATGGTGTTCTGTCGGACAAGCAACCTGAACCGACGAAAACATTCCCGCCGAATCAGATCACCGCAAGCGCAAGGAACGACACCCGACTGGAACCGAACAAACTCGAACTGAACCGAATCCGATGCCGCACACTTAGACACTCGCGTGGAATAGGCTACGCGCCCGTGGGCAAGCTGGGCAAACCCGGGCACGTTCCCACGCTCTACTCTGTTGCCCATGCCCGATCCTTGCCCGTCCGATTCTCCCCTCTCCGCCGGAGACGACCGCCACGGCACCGCCAACAGCGTCCTCGGAACGTCGGGGGTGAGCCGCGTCCGCGTCGACTCCGAGTCCAGCGAACGCGCGAGCCGGGCCTGGTGGGACGCCGACGCGGACGACTACCACCGCACGCACGGCGAGTTCCTCGGCGTGGACTCGTCCCAGGGTGAGTTCGTCTGGTGCCCGGAGGGGCTCCACGAAGGCGATTACCACCTCCTCGGTGACGTCGCGGGCAAGGACGTCCTCGAGGTGGGCTGCGGTTCCGCACCCTGTGCGCGGTGGCTGGCCGGCCAGGGCGCCCGGGCCGTCGGGCTCGATCTGTCCATGTCGATGCTGACCCGCGGGGTCGAGGCCATGCGGGCGGGCGGCCCGGCCGTGCCGCTCGTTCATGCCGGAGCCGAGCACCWCCCCTTCGCCGACGCGAGCTTCGACATCGCGTGTTCGGCTTTTGGTGCAGTTCCGTTCGTGGCGGACTCACAGCAGGTGATGAGTGAGGTCGCAAGGGTCCTTCGCCCCGGCGGGCTGTGGGTGTTCGCCGTCAACCACCCGATCCGCTGGATCTTCCCGGACGATCCGGGTCCGCGCGGGCTCACCGCCTCGCTGCCCTACTTCGACCGCACGCCCTACGTGGAGGTCGACGGCGACGGTGTCCCCACCTACGTCGAGCACCACCGGACCATCGGCGATCGGGTCCGCGAGATCGTCGCGGCCGGGCTGGAGGTGCGCGACATCATCGAGCCGGAGTGGCCCGAGTGGCTCGACCGGGAATGGGGGCAGTGGAGCCCGCTGCGGGGACAGATCTTCCCCGGCACCGCCATCTTCAGCTGCCGCAAGCCGTGAGTACTTCTTAACCGCCGGCGGTTAAGAAG
>NZ_JBFUHV010000166.1:0-19252 GCF_056402215.1 Rhodococcus sp. P4_B6
AACTGCACGTTGGGATCACGCTCGAGGTTAGACCAGCGATCCACTCCAGCCGAACAACTGTCTTTGCGGTAGCCAACCCGCGCATATCAGACTTCGACAACGCGTCGACAACCGACACGCTCGCCACCAACCAACAGATTCATCCGGGGCCACCCGAGGCGGACGTCCCTCGACGACGGTCCTGGACGTCCGCCTCCTGCTGCCCTCTTGACAAATCTGCGTCCATATCAGTTCACGGCAGGTGTCCTGGGTTGCGCGCCTCGACGCCGAGCAACCCAACATCCGTGCGGCGCTGCAGTTCTGCCTGACCGGTCCGAGTGAGGCGAATGCTGGGAGTCGCATCGCATCGGCGCTCTACCCGTATTGGCGGGCGCGTGGGAGGCTGCGCGAGGGCATGCGGTGGCTCGCGCAACTTCTGGCGGTGGGCGGTGAGCCCGGTCCGGAGCAGGTCAAGGCGCTATACGTGCTGAGTGTGCTCTCTGGGCTGTACGGCGACCCAGAGGCGTCGGCACTGTATGTCGAACGCGGGGGCGACCTCGCGGCGCAGCTCGGCGATCGCACCGCCGAAGCGCTGATAGCCGATGCCGCCGGCCATCACACGCTGTTCACCCGGGACGCCGGAGCGGCGTGTGAACACTTCGAATCCTCGCTCGCGGTCTTCCGCGCGGACCGCAACCACTTGTACATGATCTGGTCGCTGTTCGGGCTCGCGCTGGCCAGCGGCGCGGCCGGCAACTGGTCGCGGAGCGACGAGTGTCAGCAGGAGATTCTCGAGCTCACCGGGACACGAGGCGAGTCCGTCTACCGGGGATGGGCGTCGTGGACTACGGGGATGAGGGCCCGGCAACGTGGCGAGTACTCCCGTGCGAAAGCTCTCGCCACGCAGGGGCTTCAACTCGCTCGATCGGTGGACGACCGCATCAGCGCTGCGGGGTGCATCGAGGTCCTCTCGTGGATCGCTGTGGATGAGGGAGTTCCCCGGCGCGCCGCCGAGCTGATGGGTGCTGCCGAGGCGCTCGCCCAGAGCGTCGGAAGCCCGAGCATCATCTACCCGAACCTGCACCTCGAGCATGCCCGGATCGAGCAAGAGGCCCGCCGGGCGATCGGTGACCGTGTGTTCGAGACGGCGTTCCGGCACGGACTCGAGGCGCGGTTCGAAGATGCCGCGGCGTACGCCGTCGACGAGAAGAGCGGATCCGATATCTCGGTCGAGCCGAGACCGACGAGTCTCACGCGCCGGGAACAGCAGGTAGCCGAACTTGTCGCCGAGGGTCTCACCAACCGGGCGATCGCAGGCAAGCTCGTCATTTCCCAACGCACCGCCCAGGGGCACGTCGAGCACATCCTCTCCAAACTGGGCTTCACCTCCCGCGCCCAGATCGCAGCATGGATCATCGAGCAGAGACACAGCGAGCAGGCCTGACCGCCGGTCTCCGAAGTCCCCGATCGGTGCGTGGCGAGGCCACCGAGGTCCCATGGGCGCGAAGGTGTAGGCTTGCCAACTGTCAACAGGTCGACAAACACGGCAACAACTATCAGTTGACGGTGCATCGGAAAGGCAGCAGCAAGATGACCGGCATCGACAACATGGTCCCCATGTCTCTTCGGGTCACCTCTGCGGTGATCGCGGAGCAGCTGCGGGAACGGATCCTGGACGGCAGCTTCGCACCGGGTGAGCAGATCAGCGAGTTACAGCTGGCCGCCCGCCTGAAGATGAGCCGTGGACCCGTCCGAGAGGCCGTGCAACGCCTCGCCCAGGAGGGGCTCCTGGTCAGCCACCGCAACCGCGGCGTGTTCGTCGTCGAACTCGACGTCGGCGACATCGAGGACGTCTACCGTGGCCGGCGCGCCATCGAGAAGGAAGCGGCGAGCACCGTCTACGAACGCGGGATTCCGGCCGGACTCGTGGCTCGTCTCGAAGAAATCCTACGAAACATCGCGCAGTACATGGACGCCGGCGACTGGCCGAAACTGGCCCGCGAGGATCTCCATTTCCACGAAACGATGGTCGAGGCCGCCCAAAGCCCACGGCTGAGCCGCATGTTCTCCACGCTGGCCGCCGAGACCATGCTGTGCATGTCGGCTTTCGACGAGCGGTACATTCGGCCGCCCACAGCGGTCGAGGAACACCAGCGGTTGCTCGACCGGCTGCTCGGTGGTGATCTCACCGAGATGCTGGCGGAGATCGACCGGCACATGACCCACGCGGTCGACTCGCTGACTACCGCACGCCGGGAACGGGACGGCGACGGGTCGTCGTACGCGTAGCCGCCACCGATCCGCCAGTGGATCTCCTCATCGGCTGTGATGGACGGCGGGCTGATCTGAACGGCGTTGCCGCAAACGTGGTCACGAAAGTGCGGGGCTGACTCGTGGTGCGCCCGGGGCCCCAGCAGCGGTTGCGCACGATCGCCCGCGCTGCGGATGAACGCACGACGAGTCTCCACGATCTCGGAGTGCGCAACGTCATCATCCCCCGCCAAGGCAAACCCTCAGCTGGCCGGCGAGCCGAGGAACACCGCCCAGCGTTCCGACGAACAATCAAGTGGCGCACCGGAGTCGAAGGCAGAATCAGCGCCCTCAAACGTGGATACGGCTGGGACCGCACCCGCATCGACAGCACCGAAGGCGCCCAAATCTGGGTCGGCCACGGGGTCCTGGCCCACAACCCGGTCAAGATCAGCACCCTGGCAGCGTGAAGGACGCGGATCGGGGGGCTTGCGGCCAACCCAATCCTGACCGGCCGAGAACAGCCGAATCATGCTCACTGGGGCGCCTCGTTTTTCAGGTCGAAGTAGCTAGATAGTTGCCCAACGCGACCTTGGAGATGGTGGATGCCGCGCACATGATCTTCGCCGAGGCCAGCGGAACCGTGGCAACAGGTGGTTCGGGCGGCTCGACAAGCAATTTCCCGTCGGCGGCTGACGACTGAATTCGATATCACCCGGGCGCAGAGAAGCACCCTTCACTGGTGAATGTTGCCGGCTGAGGGCCGCACCAGGTAACGGTCGCCTGGCTGCGAGCACTACGCGGGAAACCCGTCCGACTCGCCGCTGGTAGTGCTGCTCACGGACTCCAGGCGGGCCACGCAACGACCTCGCCCCGTCGTCCTTGCGGACTATCCTGGGGGAAGCGTCTCAGAGGTGGTGACGGCCGATGGCGGACGACCCGGGGGCCACACAGCGCGAGCCGGACATCGCGGTCGAGTTGGCCGTCGCAGGCTTCGACGAGGCTGAGGAGATCGGACGCGGGGGTTTCGGGATCGTCTACCGCTGCCTTCAGGAGGATCTCGACCGCACGGTGGCCGTGAAGGTACTCACCACGGACCTCGATCCCGAGAACCTCGCGCGTTTCGTGCGCGAACAGCGTGCGATGGGCCGGATGTCCGGACACCCGAACATCGTCGACCTCTACCAGGTCGGGGTCACCGGGAGGGGGCGCCCCTTCCTGGTCATGCCGTATCACTCGCACGGGTCTCTGGATGCGCTGATCCGCCGGGAAGGACCGATCGGGTGGGAGCAGGTGCTCCGGCTCGGGATCAAGATCGCCGGGGCGCTCGAGACCGCCCACCGCAGCGGCACGCTGCACCGGGACGTCAAGCCCGCGAACATCCTGCTGACCGACTACGACGAGCCGCAACTCACCGACTTCGGGATCGCGCGGATCTCGGGCGGGTTCGAGACCACGGCGGGCTCGATCACGGGCTCGCCGGCCTTCACCGCACCCGAGGTGCTCGAGGGGCGCCCCCCAACGGTCGCCTCGGACGTGTACAGCCTGGGGTCGACGATGTTCTGTGCGCTCACCGGACATGCCGCGTTCGAGCGGCACAGCGGCGAGCAGGTGATCGCCCAGTTCCTGCGGATCTCCACGCAGCCCGTCCCTGACCTGCGCGACGCCGATGTCCCCGACGACGTCTGCAACGCCGTGGAACAGGCGATGTCCCGCGCCGTGGAAGAGCGGCCGGGCAGTGCGGCCGAGTTCGGGAACGAGCTTCGTGCCACCCAGCGCCGCAACGGGATCGTCGTCGACGATCTGCATGTTCCCGCCGTGCGTGCCGGTGATCCTCGCTCCACCCCCGGCGCGGGGATGGAGCATGCCGCGCAGCGGCCTCCGCGGGTGTACCCCATGTCGTCACCACGCACCCCGCCGGTGCCGGTGACCAAATTCCGTCCGCCCACCACTACCCGGCAGTTGGTGCGCCGTGATCGGCTCCTCGCCATGTTGCGGACTGCCGGGGAGCGTCGGTTGGTCTTGGTTCACGCACCTGCGGGATTCGGGAAGAGCAGCCTCGTCGCGCAGTGGCGCGACGAACTGGTCGCCGACGGAATCACCGTCGCCTGGCTGACGGTCGACCGCGACGACAACAATGGCGCGTGGTTCCTCTCGCACCTGGTGGAGGCGATCCGGTTGGTCCGCCCGGGGGTGGTTGGCGAGCTTGGGCAGGCACTCGAGGAGCACGGGCAGGCGGTGGAGCGGTTCGTGGTGACCTCGCTGATCAACCGGCTCCACGACAGTGGGGAGCCCCTCGTGGTCGTGATCGACGACTGGCATCGGGTCACCGCCGCAGAGCCGATCGCGACGGTGGAGTTCCTGCTCGACAACGGTTGTCATCACCTGCGGATCGTGGTGGCCAGCCGCAGCCGGTCTAATCTGCCGTTGAGCCGAATGCGGGTGCACGATGAGTTGCGGGAGGTCGGTCCCGAGGATTTGAGTTTCGATTTCCCCGAATCCCGCCGCTTCTTCGGTGGTCCGGGGCAGGTCGCGCTGACCGATTCCGAGGTCGAGGAGCTGCGGGCGTCGACGGACGGCTGGGTCGCGGCGCTGCAGCTGGCGTCACTGTCGCTGAGGGAGGCCGGTGACGCGGCGGGCCTGGTCGAACAGTTCCGTGCCGGAAACGACACCCTGGGTGAGTATCTCGCCGAGAACGTGCTCGACGCCCTCGAGCCCGATGTGCTCGATTTCGTCCTCGTCACCGCGATCCCGGACCGGGTGTGCGGCGACCTGGCGTCCGCGTTGGCCGAGGTCCCCGACGGTGCGGTCCGCCTCGAGCGCGTCGTCGCCCGTGATCTGTTCCTGGACCGCACGGGCGACGACCGCCGGTGGTACCGCTATCACAACCTGTTCGCGCAGGTGCTCCGGCAGCGGCTCGAACGGGATCATCCGGGACGGATCGCGCAGTTGCACCGCACGGCGTCCGCGTGGTTCCGGGAGCGGCACATGCTCGGTGAGGCCCTCGACCACCTTCTCGCCGCCGATGACCGGCGGGGGGCGTTGGATCTGCTCGAGCACGACGACCTGTATCTACTCGATCGGTCGCAGATGTCGACGCTGCTCGGCTTGATCGCGAAGTTGCCGGCGGATCTGGTGCTGTCGAGTCCGCGACTGCAGTTGACGATCGGATGGGCGAATGCCGAGCTGCAGCGTATCGACGTCGCCGTCGAGGCTCGGCGGCACGCGCTCGAGCTGCTCGACCTCCTTGACCTCCTCACCGACGTGCGCTCGCGGATGCGGGTGGAAGCCGATGTTCTCCAAGCGAATATCGACGCCACCACGGACCGGGTCGCTGGGATCACGGACTTGGTCGCCGAATGCCTGGCCAACCCGGCGGGGCAACATCCGTTCGTGGTGTCGATGGCCGCACTGCTTGTCACTATCGCCGACACATACGAGTTCCGCTTTCGGGATGCCTATCGCCGACAGACCTGGGCAGCTCCGTACCACAGCAGAACGACTGGTCCGTACACTGTTGCCTACGGGTATTGCTTTGCCGGTATGGCGAAAGCGGAACAACTGGACCTGACCGGTGCAGCGGAGTTGTACCGCAGGGCCTTTCAACTTGTCCGCGATGCCGGAAACACGCAATCTCAGCACGCCCGGCTCACCCGTGCTCTGCTCGCCGAGATGTTGTACGAGCAGAACCGTCTCGCCGAGGCCGATGAGTTGCTCAGCGAGACGTTCGACCCGGCCGCGCTCGGTGGCGCTCCGGATTTCATGATTCGCCACTATTGTCTGCGCGCGCGAATCCTCTGTGCCCGCGGTGACCGTATCGGCGCGGCGACGGAGCTCGACGAGGGTGTCGGGACCGCAGCCCGGTTCTCGCTTCCGCGGCTGCGGGCGGCCGTCGACACCGAACGTATCCGGCTCGGTCTTCCGCCGCGCCCTGGATTCGTCGCTGTCACCMGCAACTCGCACCCGGAACCGGTCGACGGAATCGAGCAGATTACCGCGCAGCTCGAGGACGAGACGGCCATCCTGCTGCTGGTGCGCACCGGTGAGCCAACGGCGAGCCGGCTCGCCTGCCAGTGGGCGGAGGACTGGGTGGGTGCGCTCGCCGGGACCGGACGTGAACTGGCGCGGCTGTACGCCATGCGCCTGCTGGCCTCGTGTCTGTGGGCGGCCGGGCGCGCCGACGACGCCGAGGCGGCGCTGGTTCCCGTCGTGGTCGAGTGCGCCCGGCACGAACTGGTCCGATTCCTCGCGGACGGCGGCACAGACGTTGTCGCCGCCACCGCCTCTTTGCGTACCCACCTGGCAGAGCCGAAATGGGCCGACCTCTACCCCGGCCTGTCCGGCGCGTTCCTCGACACCGCGCTTGCCGCTGCCGCTGAGGTTCACTGACACCGTTTGCGCGGCAGAGGGCAGATTTCCGTTTCCTTGTTCGGAAGTCACGCATCGGCTAGCGCGAAACCGACTCCCCTTACCGTCTGCAGTGCGTGGGACGCACCGATGCTGCCGAGCTTTCGGCGCAGCGACCAGATGTGCGCGTTGAGGACGTTCGTCGTCGTCTCCTCGGCGATGCCCCACACCAACATCAGGAGGTGACGACGGGGGACGACCCTTCCTTCGCTGTCGGCCAGCACCGCCAACAGATCGAATTCGGTCGGGGTCAGGGCCGTGTGAAGGCCCAGGCGTTCGACGATGTTGCACTCCCGCTGCAGGACCAGTCCCTTGGTTCTGCCAACCGGGCGTTGTGGGGCTCGTTGCATTCTCCGGAGGATTGCCCGAGTCCAAGCGACCAGTTCTCTCGTGGTCAGGGAGGCATCGAGGACGTGATCGGCCCCCGAATCGAAGAAGGCGACGCGGTCGTCGACCGTCTCGACACTGCCGACGACGACGATGGCGGCGTTCACCCGTGTGGCCCTGAGAGCCTGCACGGTGCCGATTCCTTCCCTGCGGTGTGATTGCACTCGGATGACCACCACGCCGGGGCACAACCCGCTGGCGCGGAGTTGGTCGACGACGCCGTAATCGACGGTTGAATCGACCAGGAGAACACATGTGGGAACTCCGGCAGTGGACGATCTCATCGGCTTCCTGATCGGCTCGCCGGACCGTTCGGCCGCACACCGCCACCATTGCTCGGGGCTCGCGGCCACCGCCGGCGATCTTGCGTCCTCACGTCGTCTGCCGATACCTTTCGGCTCGCTCTCCTGCACTCTCAGCGGTTCCGACCCGCTCCCTCAGAAGCCTCAGGGCCCTCCGTTCGCTGCCCCGTCTCCGACCAGCGCCGTGGCGCCGGCCTTCCTCGCCCCCCTCTTTCCCGTGACGAAGCGGCGGAGAAGTTCGAKGGCATGCGGCTCGTTCCGCCACAGCACTTCTGGATGCCACTGCACCGCGACGAGGCGATCGGACGCGATCTCGAAGGCCTCTACGAGACCGTCGTCGGTGTAGGCGACCGCTCGCGCCGACGGCGCCAGGGTCTTGATGCCCTGATGGTGCTGACTGTTGACGGGGACGATCCCGTCGATCCCCATCCAGTCGGCGAGGAGGGTGTCCGCTTCCACCTGCACCGAGTGCAGGCTGTCGATCAGGGCTTCCTCGCTGTGCCAGTGCCCGGTGCGCCCGACCCAGTCCCGGGCCAGATCAGCATAGAGCGTGCCGCCGAGCGCGACATTGGCCAACTGCGCTCCGCGACAGATGGCGAGGATGGGAATTCCACGCGCACGAGCGATCTCGAGTGCGGCGAGTTCGTTCGTATCTCGATGGGGATTGATCTTCTGGATACGCGGGTCGTCGAGTGAGCCGCCGTACAGGGAAGGGTCGACGTCCACTCCCCCGCTGATGAGCAGACCGTCGACAGACTCGAGAATCGCGGCAAGGTCGGTTCGCGGTTTACCGCAATCGACGGCGACCGGTGCTGCGCCGGCGACGACGATGCCGCGGAACATCTCCTTCCAGTGGACGAACCCGGGCAGTTCGTCGAAGTCGAGCGTGACTGCGATGACAGGGATCTCTGTGCTCATCGACATTCCTCCTTCTGCACTGCCTGTGCAGGATCGGTTTACCCGCGACTACCCGATGTGCAGCTCAGAAGACCGACCAGCCGGCCAACCGGGCGAACTCCTCGATCGCGGCCACTCCACCGGCGGAGTTGCCGTCGGTGTCGAGCGGAGGGCTCCACACGCAGACGGTGCCTAGCCCCGGCATGATGGCGAGGACGCCACCGCCGATGCCGCTCTTGGCGGGCAGGCCGATCCGGTATGCGACGTCACCGGCCGCGCCGTACATGCCGGACATCAGCAGAACCGCGTTGACCCGGCGGACGGATCCGCTGTCGAGGACGGTCGCGTCGGCCGAGCGGTCGGCCAGGAAGAGCGCCGACTTCGCGACCGTTTCCACGGACGCGGCGATCGCACACTGGGCGAAGTACTGCGTGAGTACTCGATCTATCCCGTTGACGAGTTTGCCGTGCTCGGCGAGGACGTGCGCGATGGCCGCGTTGCGGTGGTCGGCGACAGTCTCCGAGAGCGCGACGCGACCGTCGGAGTTGATCACCGCGGTACCGGAGGTCGAGGCCAGGAGATCGATGGTGGCACCCACCGCGTCCCCGGTGAGTTCGATCAGCCGGTCGGTGACCACGAGGGCGCCCGGATTGACGAAGGGGTTGCGTGGTCTGCCGAGGTTGCGTTCGAGCTCGGCCACCGAGCCATAGCCGGAGTCGGTCGGCCCCCATCCGATGTGGTCCCACACCGCGGGGTTGCGTTGCAGGAGTGCACACAGGGCGAAGAGCTTGGAGAGGCTCTGGATCGAAAACGGTTCGGTTCCGTCCCCAGCGGTGAGCACGCAGCCGTCCACGGTCGCCACGGCCATGCCGAACTTCGTCGGTGGCACCGAGCTGAGCGCCGGTACCTGGGTCGAGACGTGCCCGGCCACCGCGGCGGCGCGGCCGTGCTCGGCAGCGATGTCGAGATACTCCTGGAGCTGATCGATGCGCGTCTCGAGTCGCGCGAGATGAACGGAGATTTCGCACCTCGGATTTCACTGGGGCACAACGGCGTAAAGAGCGAACCCTTTTTGGACGGCACGTGTGGCGATCTGGCGCCTGATACGGCAGCCGAGCCGTGCGCACAAAAACCGATCCCGTGACCAACCGGTGGCCACAGGACTGACAAGACGACACTAAACGCACTAATAGAACTAGTCAATAGACCATTTCTCTGATCGGCGGCCGGCCGGGACGCGGCGTGCGTCGCCGATGTTTCGGTCAGAAGAAAAATGTGTCTCAAACCACTTTTTCTGGTCTACTGGTCTTGTCTTTAGGCCTTTTACGGTCTTAGGCTCATCGAGCAGACAAAGCGAAAGGTAGATCCCGCATGATCGCCAACTCACACCCTCCAGAGGGCCCCTCCCCCACCGGCCCCGCCGCCGACCCCGCTCAACTCAAGCGTGGCGCGATCGGTCTTGTCGGTGTCGTCTTCATGGTGGTGGCGTTCTCGGCGCCGATCACCGCGATGACCGGCAATCTGCCCGTCGCGGTCGGATTCGGCAACGGCATCGGGGCGCCGGCGGGCTTCATCATCGCCACCGTGGTGCTGACGATCTTCAGCGTCGGATTCGTGGCGTTGGCCAAGCACATCACCGCGGCGGGCGCCTTCTACACGTTCGTCTCCCGCGGGTGGTCGAAAATTCCCGGCCTGGCAGCGGGCGTGATGTCGATGGCGACCTACATGATCATGGAAGCCGGTCTCGTCGGGATCTTCTCCGCGTTCGCCAAGCAGGCGGTCGGTTCCCAGTTCGGCCTCGATCTGCCGTGGGAGCTGTATGGATTCGGTTGTGTGGCGGTGATCGCGGTCCTGTCGCACAAGGACATCTCGGTCGCCGCCAAGGTCCTCGGTGTGGTGCTGGTCTGTGAGATCGGGATGCTGACGATCACCGCTGTTCGGTCCTTGAGCACCGGTGGACCCGACGGCATCATCTGGTCCTCCCTCAATCCCGCCAGCGCACTGAGCACGAACGGAGTTGCCGGAGGGGTAGTCGGGTTGGGCCTGTTGATGGCGTTCTGGTCCTGGGTCGGGTTCGAATCGACCGCCATCTACGGCGAGGAATCCAAGGACCCGAAGAAGATCGTCCCGCRAGCGACGATGATTGCCGTCGTCGGCATCGGCGTCTTCTATACCTTCATCTCCTGGGGCGTGGTCACCGGTAACGGTGCACATCAAGCCGTCGAACGCGCCTCCGGACCCAATCCCTTCGAGCTGCTGTATGCACCGACACGCGAGTACGTCGGCGCGTGGGGTGTGACGGTCTTCGAATGGCTCGTCCTCGGCGGGTCCTTCGCCTGCGCTCTGGCCATCCACAACTCCGCTGCGCGGTATCTGTTCGCGTTCGGCCGCGACGGGCTGCTGTGGCGCCGGCTCGGTGAGGCTCACCCGAAGCATGCCTCGCCGTGGATCGCTTCGCTCACCCAGAGCATCTTCGCCGCGCTCATCCTGGTGCTCTGCTCACTGACCAACTCCGATCCCTACGCCGTGCTCTTCGTGCTGGTCGGTGTCCTGGCGACGCTGTGCCTGCTGATCGTGCAGACGATGTGTTCGATTTCGGTCATCGTCTACTTCCACGTCCGCAAGCAGCACCCGGAAACCGCGAACTGGTGGCGCACGCTGGTGAGCCCGATCATCGGTGGCCTCGGCATGGTGTTCGTGATCTATCTGATGGCGACCAACATGAAGGCGGCAGCCGGATCGGCATCGGACTCGCTGTTCTTCAAGGCGATCCCGTGGATCGTGGTCGGTTTGTTCTTCGGCTCGATGGCACTGGCTCTGTACTGGCGCACCAAGAAGCCGCACCTGTACGCGCGGATCGGCAGCACCGTCTTCGACGACGAACCCGACCACTCCTTTCTGACCGAGCCGGCACCCGAGCCCGCCTGATCAACCACCGTGTGTGGCCCCCTCGTCGCGGCGAGGGGGCCACACACGGTCACGACCCGTACCCAGCAACCGGAAGAGGAAATGATGAAGCAGACTTCAGACTCGATGAACGTGCTCGTGACCGGCGGCAGCCAGGGCATCGGATTGGGCATCGCGGAGGTGTTCGCCGCCGCCGGTGCCCAGGTCGCGATCGCGGGCCGCAATCCCGCGAAGCTGGAGAAGGCCCGCGCACGGCTGGCCGAACTCGGCGCGACGGTCGCGACGATCGTCGCCGACGTCGCCGACCGCCGATCGTGTACACGGATGGCCGCCGAAGCCGAAGAGCTGCTCGGCGGCCTCGATGTGTTGTGCGCCAACGCCGGAATCTACCCGGAGCAGACACTCGAGCAGATCACCCCGGCCGAGCTCAACGATGTATTCGCCACCAACGTGCACGGCATGATCTTCAGCGTCCAGGCGTGCCTGGATGCGCTGACCCGATCCGGCCGCGGACGGATCGTGGTGACCTCGTCGATCACCGGACCGACCACCGGATTTCCCGGGCTGAGTCACTACGGGGCCAGCAAGGCCGCCCAGCTGGGCTTCGTGCGCTCGGCAGCGCTGGAACTCGCCGCCCGCAAGATCACCGTCAACGCCATCCTTCCCGGCAGCATCCGCACCGAAGGTCTCGATGGTCTCGGCACCGACACCATCGCCCGGATGGAATCGTGCATACCGCAGCGTCGACTGGGTGCAACGACCGACATCGGGCACGCCGCATTGTATTTCGCCAGTGAGGGCGCAGGCTTCGTGACCGGTCAGACACTGACCGTCGACGGGGGCCAGACCCTTCCGGAGGTGCCCGAGGCCGTGGTCAGCGCTTGAGCCAGGATTCGAGCGTGTGCCGGGTGCCGAGGATGTGCTCTTCCATTTGAGCGGCGGCGACCTCCGGGTCGCGGCTCTCGATGGCCTCGAGGATCGCCTCGTGATGGTCGTTCGCGTTGGGCTCGAGGCGGCCGAAGATCGCCCCCGTCGGAAGCCACATTTTGCGGCGGGCGTCGGCCACCGACTCGAGCAGATAGTCGTTTCGGCAGGCCTGGGCGATCCCCATGTGGAATGCGGAGTCGAGAGTCTGGAACTCGGTGACCCTGTGCGCGGACTGGTCCTGCATCGCGGCGTCGAGGGCGCTGTCCATGCTTTCGAGCAACGTTCGAAGCTTCGTGAGGTCGGCCGCTCGACGGCGCATCGCGGCCAGACGGGTCGCCCCTGTCTCCACCACGATCCGGTAGTCGAACGCATCGCGGACCGCTGTCTTGTTCTGACGCATCAGCCGGCGGGTCTCCGCCGGGTCGTAGGTGGGGGCTTGCACGGTGAATCCGCCGCCGCGACCGCGGCGAACCGCGATCAGGCCTTCCCGCTCGAGCACCGCCACCGCGGCCCGCACCACGGTGCGCGAGACGTCGAGCATTTCCGACAGCTCCCGCTCGGTGGGCAGCCGGTCGCCGGGGCGGAACTGACCCAGCTCGAGCGCCCGGCGCATCTGATCGACGACGAGTTCGTGTGCAGGAATCTGCCGGATCGGACCGAATCCGGATGGCGCTGCCGCGGCTGTTGTCATACGAGGCTCCTTTCCCTCGCCCCAATCTAGCGCACCACTCACCTTCATGTTATTTGCTCCAGCCTTTAGACCAAGTCTGCAACCCGGCGCCTGCGTCAGTCACGGAAATAAAAGACCTAAACACTTGACCAATCGTCCTTTATTGGTGAAACTGGGTCCATCGTGGTGACCACGGTCACGTGTTTGGAAAGGAACCCGAAGTGGGCAACAAAGTAATCGTCACAGGCGGCGCAGGAGTCATCGGACAGGCGATCTGCCGTCGGCTGCTGCAGAGCAGCTACACCCCGATCGCGGCGGATGTGAAGCAGGCGATCGACGCATTCGACCCGAATCAGGACGGACTGGAGGGCACCATCGCCGTGGCGATGGACGTCACCAGCCGCGAAAGTGTTGAGAGCGCCGTCGATTCGGTGACCTCCGGAGACGAGACGCTCGCGGGTGTCATCAACTGCGCCGGCATCCTTCGGGACTCATTCCTCGGCGAGCTCGACGAGGCCAAGCTGGAGTTGATGTTCCAGGTGAACATCGCCGGCATGGCACGCGTCATCGACGTCGCGGCACCCTTGCTGACCGAAGGCTCGGCCATCGTCAATGTAGGCAGCCTCACCGGGCACTTCGGCCGGTTCCGCGGCGCCTCGGTGTACGGCGCCACCAAGGCCGGGATTGCTGCGTACACCCGCTACCTGGCCGAGGAACTCGCCCCGCGCGGCATCCGGGTCAACAACGTCGCCCCCGGCGTCATCCGGGCCCCGATGAGCCCATCGATGGCGCGGGTCTCCGGCGGCGAAGAGGTCAGCGCCGGCTACGCGATGCTCAAGCGGATCGGTGAGCCCGAAGAAGTCGCCGAGGCTGTGGAGTTCCTCCTGTCCCCGCGCGCCTCTTTCATCACCGCCCAGACGCTGCTCGTCGACGGCGGTGTCACCGCATGGTGACCGCGAACGATCTCGCGACCGTCCCCGCCGAGATCTGGGGCGGGTCGGTCGAGGCTTGGGACGGGTCGGTCGAGGCCGCCAACGACGAGGCGTTTCGCCGCCTCAACGACGCCGACCCGTGGGTAACCGACGTCCGGCCCGCACGCGAGGTGCTCCCCGGCTACCGCGACAACCTGGTGCTCACCTCCGGCGCTCCGATGCCGTGGGAAGCCTACATCGGTGGGCAACGTGAAGCGCTGATCGGTGGCGCCATGTTCGAGGGCCTGGCCGCCGACCGCGACGAGGCGATCGCGAAGTTCGCCGACGGCAGCATCGAGATCGGCGCGTGCCACGACTACAACGCGGTCGGCTCGCTCGCCGGGATCTACACGGCGTCGATGCCGGTGTTCGTCGTCGAGAACCGGACCCACGGCAACGTCGGGTTCTGCAACTTCTACGAGGGCAAAGAACCGCGCCGGCTGAACTACGGCTGCTACGACGAGGGCGTCCACGAACGGCTCGAGCACGTCAACACGGTTCTCGCGCCCGTCGTCGGTGAGGCGATCCGCCGCCGCGGCGGCATCGCGCTCAAACCGATGATCGCCCGGGCGCTGCGAATGGGCGACGAGGTGCACAGCCGCAACGCCGCCGCCTCGATCCTGTTCAACCGGGAAATCCTGCCGTCGGTGCTGGACATGATCGAAGACTCCGTGCCCGGGGTCCGCGAGACCATGCTCCACCTCGCCGAGAACGACTACTTCTTCCTCCGCCTGTCGATGGCCGCGGCGAAGGCCTCCGCCGACGCGATGGTCGTCCCCGGCTCCACCCTCGTCTCCGCCATGGCGTTCAGCTGCCGCGGCTTCGCGATCAAACTTGCCGGCCTCGGCAACACCTGGTTCGAAGGACCGCCGCCGATCCACCAGGGCAAGCTGTTCGCCGGACACAGCGAGGACGAAATCACCTGGATGGGCGGGGAAAGCCCGATCACCGAGACCGTCGGACTCGGCGGCTTCGCGCAGGCCTGCGCCTTGTCGTTGCAGGACTATCAGGGCGGCTCCCCCGAGGTGATGATCGAACGTAACCGGGAAATGTACGAGATCACCCACGGCGAGAACAGCTCCTACCGCATCCCACTGTTCGGTTTCCGCGGCACCCCCACCGGTGTCGATGCCCGAAAGGTCCTCGACACCGCCGTCCTGCCAGTCATGGATGTCGGTCTCGCCGGTCGTGACGGTGGCCAGATCGGCGCCGGAGTGATCCGCGCACCGCGCGAGTGCTTCGCGGCGGCGCTGGACGAGCACGCCAAAAGGTATGGTCAATCATGACCGCGAGCGTGCCGGATCGGCGGTCGTTGCCGCTGACCTTCACCGGGCGGGTGGCGTTGGTGACCGGGGCCGCCTCAGGCATCGGTCGCGCCACCGCCGCCACGCTCATGGCCGCCGGCATCCGCACGATCTGCCTGGACCTGCGTGAGCCCGAGTCCTTTCCCTGGATTCCCGCCGACCTGCAGGTGCGCTGCGCCGCCGACGTCACCGACGTCGCCGCGTTGCGGGCGGTGATCACCGAAAATACCGGCCCGGAAGGGTTGAGCTACCTCGTCAACTGCGCGGGGGTTCTCGACGACACCGGATTCGCGAACGTCTCCCGCGAGTCGTGGCTGCGGTGCCTGGAAGTGAACCTCATCGGTGCCTACAACGTCATCGATGCGGCCGGGGACCTGCTGCGCAAGTCCGAGTCCGGTGGGGTGGTCAATGTGACCTCGATCGAAGGCGCCCGGGTGGTGGCGTTGAGCAACCCGGACCCCACTCCCCAGTACGCCGCGTCCAAGGCCGGGCTGGCCATGCTGACCCAGTCCGCTGCCCGGGCATTCGCCGCCGACGGGGTCCGCGTCAACAGCGTTTCGCCGGGCTTCGTTGCCACGCCGATGGCGCTGGCGGCCGCGCACGAGGACACCGACGCTCTCCCGCCGTCACTGGCTCCGCGCGTTCCGCTCGGTCGTTTCGCGCGACCGGAGGAGATCGCCGATGCCGTCGTCTTCCTGCTCAGCGATCAGGCTCGGTTCATCACCGGGTCCGATCTTCGCATCGATGGAGGATTCACTCTCACATGAGCACCCTGAAGCCAGTCTCACCCGTGGTGGCGTACGAGGCGTCACTCGGGAGAAACGCACGCGTCGGCACTTGGGAAGAACTGGCCCAAGGGACCTTCCGCACCGCCGTCGATCGGTTCCGCCGAGGGCTGTGCGACGATGCGGCCGCTCTGGTCGAGGTTACCGTCCTCGAGGCCGAGGAACTGCGCGAAATCTACGAACAGTGGCCGGACCGGGCGATCGAGTGGATGACGACACACGGCGCTTCGGCGGACGACGTCGACGCGGCGGTTCGCCGTCTCACCGATCTGATCGGTGAGACGGCGATGGCCGGCATCGAGGCGGAGTGGGGACAATTCGTCCAGGCCGTCGACGTGGCGAGCGAACAGTGCCGCCGCAACGACCCCGCAGCGCCGGGAAGCATCGAGAATGCTCGACTGGTCTGGTTGGGTATCCACGACCGGGCGGTCGACCGTATCTCCGGAACGATCGACATCGCGGTCCGCCTGATCGGTGAGTCGTCACTCGGCGACCTGTGGAATTTCCTGATGGGCGATTGGTACGACATCCATGCCCGTCGCTACTCGCTGACGAACCAGAGTTGGAACGAATCGGCGCACCAACTGATGGTCGCTATCGTCGACGGGTTCCATGCCCACCTGACCGGGGTCTCACGACAGGGTGACATCGAGTTGATCGACGAGCCCGATCGCATCGGTTTCCGATTCGCTCCGTGTGGGTCCGGCGGTCGCTCGCTCGATCCCGACATCACCGCCGACCAGCCCCGCGCCGATGCCCCCTTCGGCTTCGCCGTCACCACCGAACCCCATGACTGGGCGTGGAACAAACGCGGCATCTGCTCCTACTGCGTCCACTGCTGTCTGCTCAACGAGGTCATCCCCATCGACCGCCTCGGCTACCCGACCAGAGTCATCGACCCACCGACCTGGCCGGAGAGCCGTGCCGACGCCACCTGCACCTGGTGGGTCTACAAACACCCCTCACTCGTACCCGATGCCGTCTACCGGCGCGTCGGACGCAACCCCGAACTCCGCCCGAAGGACCACAACCATGTCTAATCACGTCTCGATGACGCAGCTCGAGGTCCCCGACTACGACCTGGGCCTGCGCGGCAAGCTCGTCAAGTCGGACAAGACGGTCAGTCCCGCGAGTCTCGCCTTCTGCACCATCATCTACGGTCTCTCGTTGACCGACGAGGTGACCGACACGCCGTTCAGCAACGCCGAGAACGGCTACCCCGACATGGCACTCGTCCCCGACGAGAGCACCCGGATCGATCTGCCGTGGCGTCCGGGGACGCAGGCGGTGATCGGAGACCATGTCGCACCCGATGGTCGCCCCTTCGAGGCGTCGCCTCGTGCGGTGCTCAAGTCGCTGATCGAGCGGTACCGCGCACTCGATCTCGAGCCCGTGCTCGGCTACGAGTACGAGGTGTGGATCTTCGAGGAGAACAAGGACTGCGAGCGCGGCGATCTGACGCGGTTCCAGCCCTTCGGGGCGACGGAGAACGCCTACAGCCTGACCCGTTCCGCGGAGATCGACCGCTTCGCCCAGCAGTTCATCGACCGGATGAACGAGATCGGCATCGAGATCGAGGCCTTCCATGCCGAACTCGGACCGGGTTTCTTCGAATTCACTCTCACCCCGCAGCCCGCGCTGCGGGCGGCGGACAACGCCGCTCGCGCACGCCAGTACCTGCGTGATCTGTGCGCCGAGCACGGACTTCGTGCGAGCTTCATGGCCAAACCGTTCGCCGACAAGTCCGGCGCCGGCGGGCATGTCCACTCGAGCCTCGCCCGCGGCGGCCAGAACGTCTTCGCGTCCGAACCCGGCAAGCTCTCCCCGGAAGGCGGCCACTATCTCGCCGGCCTGGTCAGCTCGATGCCCGACCTGGCGCTGATGTTCAACCCATTCGTCAATTCCTACAAGCGCATCGCGCCGGGAATGTTCGTTGCGGAGAAGGCAGCCTGGGGATACGACGACCGAAACGTGGCCTGCCGCGTGCTTCTCGGCGGGATCGGGTCAGCGCGCGTCGAACACCGCCGTCCCGGTGCGGATGCCAACCCCTACATCGTCGCCGATGCGTTGCTGGCCGGGGGTCTCGACGGCATCCAGCGATCCCTCGACCTGCCCCACTCCGGATCACGTGATGCCGGCGCGGTCGACCTGCCGAGCAATCTCGCTCAGGCCCTGGCGCTGTTCGAGTCGTCAGCACTTGCCGCCGATCTGCTCGGCAAGACCTTCACCCAGTCCTATGCGGCGACCCGACGGGCCGAACTCGAACGATTCGAGCAGTGGATGCACAACTCGATCACCGACTGGGAACTGTCCCGACACCTGGAGCACCAGTGAGCACACACATTCAGACCCTCGACCTCGACCAGTTCGAGGCACTCGCCTCCTCCGGGGAGATCGACACGGTCGTCTGCGCGACCCCGGACCCGTACGGGCGCCTGGTCGGCAAACGGCTGACAATCCAAGCGTTCCGGTCGCTGGGCCTGAGCGGCGACGGGATCAACGCGAGTAGTTTCATCTTCGCCGTCGACCTCGAGATGACTCCGCTCAACCTGCCGGTGTCGAACTCCGCCAACGGATGGGCCGACATCCGACTGGTTCCGGACCTGACCACCCTGCGGCGGGTGCCCTGGGAGCCGAACACAGCGCTGGTGATCTGTGACGCCTACGAGTGCGGCTCGGACACGATGCTCAGCGTGGCGCCCCGCACCATCTTGAAGCGGCAGATTGAGCGGGCCGAGCAGGAGGGGCTGGCGTTCAAGTTCGCCTCGGAGCTCGAGTTCTTCCTCGCCGCCGTCGCACCCAACGACGCCTGGCAGGCAGGGTATCAGGACCTGAAGATGCTCTCGAACTACCGATCCGACTATCAGATGATCCAGTCCGGGCGGGACGACTGGTTCATCCGCCAGATCCGAAACCTGATGCCGCAGTTTGGGATCTCGGTCGAATCATCGAAACCCGAGTGGGGTCTCGGCCAGCAGGAGATCACCCTCGACTACTGCGACACCCTCGAGATGGCCGACCGCCATGTCCTGTTCAAGTACGGGATCAAGCAGCTCGCGCACCAAGCCGACTTGACCGTGACGTTCATGGCCAAGCCGAAGATCGACGACGTCGGCTCTTCCTGTCACCTGCACGTGAGCATGTGGTCGACCGAGACGGGAAGGCCGCTGTGCTGGTCGGAGACCGCCGAGGGCGGAATGTCGGCGAAATTCGGCTCGTTCGTCGCCGGCCAGCTCGACAACGCTGTCGACATCAGCCTCCTGTTTGCCCCGACAGTCAACTCGTACAAGCGGTTTCAGCCGGACCAGTTCGCCGGATCGGCCATCGCACTCGGCGAGGACAACCGTTCGTGCGCCTTCCGTCTGGTCGGGCACGGACCGTCTTACCGGGTCGAGAACCGGATCCCCGGTGCCGATGTCAATCCCTACTACGCCTACTCGGGCACCATCGCCGCGGGGCTCGACGG